>CAZNYT010000009.1:0-49928 GCA_964577315.1 uncultured Desulfovibrionales bacterium | reverse complement strand
CGGAAAACCACGATGAATATCTGTCCCGGGCGTTTCAGGGATGAAATGCTTTGTAGACACCTCGGCCTTTTTTGCCCTGCTGGACAGAGACGACAAAAATCATCCCGTTGCGGAGAAGGTCCTGCGCAAGCTTTTTGAAAATGATGCCGTACTGATAACCAGCAATTATGTGCTGGTCGAATCTTTTGCACTTATCCAGAGGCGTCTGGGTATGGAGGCCTTGAAGGCATTCCAGACAAATATGACGCCCGTTGTCCACGTGGAGTTTGTATCTTCGGAACTGCACAGGTTGGGCGTTTCCGCGGTTCTCTCCGCTTCACGACGCAATCTGAGCCTTGTCGATTGTATAAGCTTTGAAATAATGCGCTTCCTGAACATTCAGTCCGCTTTCACCTTTGACCACCATTTCCACGAACAAGGTTTCAATCCGGCTACTGCTTGATACATGCGCTTTAACATCCTCCGAATGAATAGGTACTGCCCCCAAACATCCCAGGAATAACCAATGAAACAACTCCTGTGACGGTATAGTTGAACCTCTTCCCAGGTATATATTGAGCGTTGCAAATTGCTTTCCCAGGATCCCCCCGGCCCGGATTGGGACGGAGTATGGACCATGGAGACCAAGTGATCCATCCTGCGCAGGGAGAGTACAGTAGAAGCTTTTGAGAGCGGATTCATGGTAGAAGTTCCTGGTACATCCGTATATGCTCCCGGGTCATACCCTCCAGGCTGTGCTCGCGGTACACGTAGTCTTGGGCATTCTGGATCAGGTCCTGGTACAGATGCGGGGAGCGCAGGACCTGGTTCATTCTCCGGGCTAGGCATAGATAGCCCCGGACCGGGCAAAGAAGCCCTCTGCCTTCCACTAGTTCCTCCAGACCGCCTGCGGCAGTGGCAACCACCGGCACACCGAACTGAAAAGCCTCCAACACAGCGCTGCTCAGGCTTTCCTCTCTGGAACTCATGACAAAAAGATCGAATACCGGGAAAAGGCTTTTCAAGTTCTTGTCAAAACCCATAAGATGGTACTCCCTCTCCAGGCCCAGGCTTTGAATCTCCTGGCGTACAGCGGTTTCCAAACGTCCCTGCCCGAAGTGCAGAAATACGAATCTCTGGGTGGCGCTTTTCTTGAGCCGGGCCACGGCCTGGACCAGAGTAAGGGGGTCCTTGTGCGGGACCAAATCCGATGCAGTAGCAATGATTTTTTGGGACCCGCAGCTTTTTTTCAATTCCCAGGCCTTGGGGTCCAATCCCTGATATTTTTCAGTGTCATCTATACAACAGGGTATGACCAGGATATCTTTGGATGCCTGAGACTTCTCAAGTATTCTTTTGCCTGCGTAGGAAACGGCTACTACTTGGTCCGTGAACAGATATTTGAAGCGGACTTTCAGTCCCCGGGGCCAAGAGCCAGCCTTCCTGGTATAGACCACCTTGCGCTTGTGCAGCGGTTTGCCCAGAACGGCCAGGCTTTGAGCCCGGTTGGTGTGGGCGTGCAAAAGATCAAAGTCCTTGCCGGAAGTGATAAGGTACTTAAAAGCCGCCCAATGGTTGGCAACAGGGATAGCCGGGAGGGAGCGCTGCTCTGCTTCCATGGCAAGCGAGGTTCCCTGGAGGCATAGAAGGCGGGCATCTATCCCGGCACGTACCAAACCCTTCACTGCGAGAAAGGTTTGTTGCTCCTGTCCGCTCCAGCCTTGTTCGGTATTTATTTGTAGGATTTTCATGGCTGGAAGGGACATTACAATGCATTTCTTCAATTGTATAGAGGTCCTGCACCGGTGCAGAATATGGTATTTATAACGCAACTATTCACCATATTTAACCCAAAATATTCACCGGATCTTTTTGCGTGCTTTCGCCGGGAGGCTCACCGGTTTTCTTGGCGAGGCTTATGGGGGAAGCCGGACCGCACGAAGAACGTGGAATAATACTGAAGCAAAAGGCTCGATGTTGCACCAAGCTTGAGAAGTTGCACAGAGCCAAGAGTCCGGTGGGGGCAGGAATGCCCCCGTAAGCCGAGCCTAGAAAAGCGCGAGCCGGGTACGCGGCACGCAAAATGATTTGGTGAATAGTTACTTTATAACCAGGATTTCTATTTTTTGCAGGCACCTTCTCCAGGTGGATTCTCTGTAAAGAGGAGTTTACAAGTATGGAATCTGATCGTATCCGGTTGACTTTGTACAGGGAAGCCGGTAAGTACATTCTCAAAACCTACTCATGTAATATGGCCTAAAATAAAGGATGTATATGAAGACCGTACTGAAATCTATTGTTTGGGTGTGTGCCCTGTCCCTTATTGCTGTCTCTTGGGGAGCAAAAGACGTTGCAGCTTCAGAAAACGAGGTGGTGACAATCGATCTCACAGAGATGGAAGAGTTGATTGAATCCGATCACTGCCCTTTGATTATTACCTTTGTTACCGCAAGATGCCGCGCCTGCCGGGAGGAGATGCCGGTTTATCAGGAGATGTATGAAAAATACCGGGACCAGGGACTGGAGATATTCATGGTCAGCATAGACTTTGGTTATCCCCGGCACATTCAAAATCTTGTGGACCGGATGGATCTGACCTACCCGGTGTTCTGGGGAGGCGAGGATGTGATGCATGCCTACGATATTTCATTAGTTCCCTACAAAAAGGTAGTGCTAGGCGGAGAGGTTGTGGAGACAGCAACAGGGGGATGGTCTGCAGAGGAAATCGAGCAGAAAGTCCAGGAGTACCTAAACGCCTGCCCCCAGTAAACCTACCTAAGCAGGATTAAGGAGTAAGCATGGAAGAGAAGGGACACAAGACCCCCTATTTCCTGCTTCTTTTGTTCCTTGCGCTTTTGGTCATAGGCATCAACGCCGGTGAGGTTGAAGCGGTCCTGGAAAAGGCCATCAGCATATGTCTAAGCTGCATAGGTATTGAATAATGCTGGACATACGGCGGTGGATTCAAATAGTGGCCACGGTTCTCAGTAATGCCTGGTTGCTCTTTCCTTTCACCAAAACCATATACCAGGGAAAGCTTAAAAGCGTCTGCGTTCCGGGGCTTAACTGCTATTCCTGCCCGGCGGCGGTGGGATCGTGCCCTTTGGGAGCACTACAGAGCTTTTTTGCCAACATCAGGCCGTCTCTGGCAACGGGCAATTTCCACTTCGGTCTGTATGTTATAGGATTCCTTGGCCTCATTGGCAGCCTTGTGGGCCGCATGCCCTGCGGATGGCTCTGCCCTTTCGGTTTCATGCAGGAGCTGATCTACAAGATCCCATCGCCCAAAATAGACATACCCAGGATTCTTTCATGGGGTAAATACGCGACGCTCGTAGTGCTTGTGATTTTGCTGCCTCTTTTTGCGGTTGATATGTTTGGCTACGGTGATACAGCGTTCTGCAAATATCTCTGTCCGGCAGGAACCCTTCAAGCCGGCATACCAATGACCATTCTGCAGCCACAGCTGCGCGATCTTTTAGGGACTCTTTTTGTAATCAAGGTGATAATACTTGTAGTGCTGCTAGTGTCCATGGTTTTCATAAAGAGGCCGTTTTGCCGGACACTCTGTCCCTTAGGAGCCATCTACTCGCTCTTTAACAAGGCAAGCGTATTCAGGATGGTGCATCACCCTGACAACTGCGTCCTTTGCAAACAATGCTATTATGGTTGCCCCATGGGGGTGCGTTTCTACCAGGGGGCAAACCAAAAGGACTGTATTCGCTGCCTGCGATGCCTGCGCAAATCATGCAAATACGGGGCTATCAGCTATGAAGTGGCAGGCGCGCTCCCAGCGGAGAAAAAGCAGCCAGTGAAAGAAGGGTGAGAGGTATCCGGGTAGCCGGGACCAGGAGTTGGAAGGGGGCATTGGAGTGATTGACAAAAGCCTGTAATAACTTTATCAAACTCAGCTCAGATACTGGTACTGGGCCTTTCTTTACCCCGCTGGTTTCCCCCCTCTCTAGCGGGCTTTTTTTGTTCCAAATGAAGTTCTTTAGAAAGGGGATACACAGAATGCGGCAAGACAAAAAAATCCCGGCTTTGAAAGCCCGGGATTTGTTGTCTGTGGCGGAGAGGGAGGGATTCGAACCCTCGAGGGAGCTGTGAACCCCCTACTCGCTTAGCAGGCGAGCGCCTTCAGCCACTCGGCCACCTCTCCGTGGTATGAATCTGCTCAACTTCGGGCGAATATATGTCTTAATTCGCCCGCTAACTTAACTATGAAAATTAACCAAGAACACAGCACGCGTCAACCTAATTGTTTGACATTTGTCCAGCAACCCATTTAATATACTCATTTGTTTTTGTACTCTGAGACGTACAGAGCTTTTGAAATTTTAGTTCAGGATTAGGAGTTATTCATGGCTGAGTTTGCACGGATACAGAGATTGCCACCATATGTTTTTGCCATTGTCAATGATCTCAAAATGCAGCTGCGGAGACAGGGTGAGGACATTGTTGATCTGGGAATGGGTAACCCGGATCTTCCAACCCCCCAACATATAGTGGACAAGCTGGTGGAAGCGGCTGCTAAACCTGTTAATCATAGGTATTCCGCTTCCAAGGGGATACCTAATTTGCGCAAGGCGATTTGCGACTGGTACCGGCGGCGTTATGACGTTCATTTGGATCCGGAAACAGAGGCTATCGCTACCATGGGTGCCAAAGAGGGGCTCTCCCATCTGGCCCTGGCCATGCTTAGCCCGGGAGACGTGGTTTTTTCCCAGGATCCCACCTATCCGATTCACCCCTATTCCGCCATTATTGCCGGTGCAGACGTTCGCAGGATCCCCATCGGATTGGACCGGGACTTTTTCGAGGATCTTCTCACCGCTACCAAACAGACCTGGCCCATGCCCAAGCTCATGATCCTGTGTTATCCCCACAACCCCACGACTGCTACAGTGGACAGGGAATTCTTTCAAAAGATCGTGGATTTTGCCCGGGAACATGGTATGTACGTAATTCATGATTTGGCTTATGCCGATCTGTGCTTTGACGGATATACCCCTCCCAGCATACTGGAGATTCCCGGGGCCAAGGACCTGGCAGTGGAGTTCTTTTCCATGTCCAAGAGCTACTCCATGGCAGGATGGCGAATGGCTTTCTGCTGCGGCAACAAGGACATGATTCACGCATTAACCCGGATCAAGAGCTATCTGGACTATGGGATATTCCAGCCCATACAGATTGCTTCCATTATTGCTTTGAACGGACCCCAGGATTGTGTTCAGGAGATAGTGAACACTTACAAGGACCGCAGGGATGGTTTGGTGGATGGCCTCAACCGGATTGGGTGGCCTGTGGAAAAGCCCAAGGGGACCATGTTCGTTTGGGCCAAGATTCCAGAGGAATATCTCCATATGGGTTCTGTAGAGTTTTCCAAGTTTTTGCTCAAGGAGGCTAAGGTAGCTGTTTCCCCTGGGTTTGGTTTTGGTCATTACGGTGATGATCACGTCCGCTTTGCCCTGGTGGAAAACAGGCATCGCATAAAGCAAGCCATCAGGGGCATGAAACAAGTTTTGGGAGGATAAAGTTGCAAAAAAAGCAGATTAACTTGGCCCTAGCCGGTTTCGGAACCGTGGGAACGGGTCTGGCCAAAATCATCGAAGAAAACAGGGATTGGATTCAGAGAAGGTTGGGCAAAGAACTAAGGATTGTAAAGATTCTGGTTCGGGATCCCGATAAAAAACGCTCTTATCTACCCGGCCCGGAAGCCCAAGTAATCACTGACCCGGAAGATCTGGTCCAGGATCAAAGCGTGGACACTGTGGTGGAACTGATGGGCGGGCTGGATACTGCCCACGAGGTTATTCGCCGCGCCCTACAGGAGCGCAAGCACGTGGTTACCGCCAATAAGGCCCTGTTAGCTGAAAGGGGCAATGAGCTCTTTTCCCAAGCCCAGGAGCAGGGTGTGGGCCTTTATTACGAAGCCAGCGTGGCAGGCGGGATCCCCATAGTTCAGACCCTGAAGGAGAGCCTTTCCGGGGACAGGATCAGGTCCTTGACAGGTATTCTGAACGGAACAGCCAATTTTATCCTGAGCGAGATGAACCACAAGGGGCTCAGCTTCGATGCCGCATTGCAGATGGCTCAAGAGAAAGGTTACGCAGAAGCGGATCCATCTCTGGATATAGATGGCCATGATGCGGCCCATAAACTGATTATCTTGATTCGCTTGGCCTATGGAATGGATTTTCCTTTGGATTGGCTCCCGATGCACGGGATTGCCGGGGTACAAGCCATGGATATAGCCATGGCAGGAGAGTTCGGGTACAACCTGAAACTTATTGCCCAGGTCCGGGAAAAATCCGGACATCTCCAGGCCGGGGTCTTTCCGGCCCTTCTGCCCCAGGATCATATATTGGCCAAGGTGGAGGGTGCTTATAACTCGGTCTTGATCGACGGCAACGCTGTGGGCCAGGTCATGCTCTATGGCCAGGGGGCAGGGGATATGCCCACGGGCAGCGCAGTGCTTTCGGACATCCTGGCCTTGTCCCGGGATGGGGCTGTACCCAATAATACCGGATTTATGGAAAAGGTACTGCCCCGGGCGGAGTTTCTCCAACCGGAGCTTTCCGTTTCCAGGCACTACTTCCGTTTTACCGCCCAGGAAAAGCCGGGTGTTCTGGAGAGGGTGGCCGGGGTGATGAGCGAGCACAATATCAGTATCGCCCAGGTGGTTCAGAAACAGGAACTTCCCGAGGGGGGAGTTCCCATAGTCTTTTTGACCCATAAGGCCCAGCTGGATGCCGTGAACAAGGCCTTGAATATCGTGAACGGGTTCGATTTTATCACTTCTCCGGCGGTGCATTACCGGATTCTGGGGTGAATTCATCTCAGGGGGTAAAGGATAGGGAATGACCAAGGTTTTATTGCTGGTAGCAGACGGCATGGGAGATTGGCCCCTGGAGGAGCTGGACGGGAAGACACCCTTGGAAGCGGCGTATACTCCGAATATGGATGGAATGGCCACCAAGTCCAGGGTGGGTCTGTGCCAGACTATCCCCGCCGAGATGCCAGCGGGTTCGGATATCGCCAACATGACCCTGCTGGGGTATGATCCGGCTAGGTATCATACCGGGCGCGGCCCTATTGAGGCCGTGGCCATGGACTTGCAAATCGGGGAGGAGGATCTGGTTTGGCGCTGCAACCTGGTGGAGCTTAGCGGGTTGACACCATCCGGAAGAATGCTGGATTACGCAGGCGGGCATATAGATACCCGGGAGGCAGCAGGCCTTATCCAGGCCTTGCAAGCAAAATTGCAAAACCAGGAGTTTTCTCTTTATCCCGGGGTGCAGTACCGCCACCTCATGGTACAGAGACAGGGGGCTAGAACCAAGGCGGCTGAACTGGACATAACCCCACCTCATGATCTTTTGGACCAGGAGATTGGCCGGGATATTGAAGCCTATAGAGCCTATCCCCCGTTGTGGGAAATAGTCCGGGAAGCAGCCCGGGTGTTGGAAGGGGAGAGCAGGGGCACAAATACCAAATACATCTGGCCTTGGGGCCAGGGAAAAGCCTTGCGCCTACCCTCCTTTCTGGAGAAGTTCTCCCTGCAGGGTTCAGTTATCTCTGCGGTGGATCTGGTCAAGGGTTTGGGCAGGGCAGCAGGGCTAAGGGTGGTGGATGTTCCCGGGGCTACCGGGCTTCTGGATACCAATTACCAGGGCAAGTTCCAGGCGGCTGGGCGCAGTTTGCAGGAAGGGGATTTTGTTCTTTTGCATCTGGAGGGTCCGGATGAATGCGGTCATATGGGCGCCATCCAGGACAAGATGGAAGCAATTGCCCGTTTTGACCGAGAGATTGTGGGACCTTTGCTGCAGCACCTACGCGGAGAGGATTTTGTCATGGTGGTATGTTGCGACCATTTAACCCCTATCAAGCTGCGCACCCACGCCCGGGATCCCATCCCGTTCATGATTTACGACAGCCAGGGAGAAAGCCCCGGTCCCCGGGCTTTCAGCGAAAAAGAGGCCGCTGGGACCAGTCTTTTTTTGGAGCACGGATTTGAGATTCTGCCCCTGGCCTTGAAGCGAGCCCGGTTATGAGAGCCAAGGACAACGCTTTTCCCAGCCCAGAATCCCGTCATCCGCACCGGATAAGCTACGGAGAGACCGATGCCATGGGAGTAGTATATTATTCCAACTACCTGCATTGGTTCGAGATGGCCCGCAGCACCTATATCCGGGAGCGGGGAACGAGTTACCCGGATATCGAAAAACAGGGGATCTTCTTGCCGGTGCGCGAGGCTTACTGCCGCTACCTGGTGCCTTGCAGATTCGAGGATCTGGTTTATATCCGCGCCGGCATAAGCAAATGGGGCCGGGCCTCATTCAAATTCGTTTACGAGGTTCTGGATGTTGATCAGGAGGAGGTCTTAGCCCGGGGTAGCACTGAACATCCCTGTCTGGGACCGGAAGGCCGGCCGGTACGGGTTCCCGGGTGGTTGAAAGAGATGTGTTCTTATGGATGAGTTTCAGGAAAAATTCATGCTAGAGGCCATTGCCCTGTCCGGGAAAAACCTGGAAGCTGGGCACGGGGGGCCTTTTGGGGCCCTGGTGGTGCGTGGGGGACGTGTCCTGGGCAGGGGTTATAACCAAGTTATCCTTAGAAACGATCCCACGGCTCATGCAGAGATAATCGCTATCCGGGAGGCCTGTGAGAGCCTGAACAGCTACGAATTAACCGGGTGTTCCGTGTATTCCAGTTGCGAGCCCTGTCCCATGTGCTTGGGGGCCCTGTACTGGGCACGGGTGGATTGCATCTACTACGGATGTTCCCGGGAGGATGCAGCGCAAATCGGTTTTGATGACCAGGAGTTTTACCGGGAGCTAAACAAGCCACGAGAGCACAGGAGTATCCGGGTTAAACAAATCCTGCGTCCCCAGGCCCTGGAGATTTTTGAGCAATGGGAAAAGCTGGAGGAAAAGCCCTGGTATTGAGCACCAGGGCTGTAAATTGATCCCTGCCCCAGCTAAGGAGCTTCGGCGGTTTACTCCGGAAGAATCCGGAACAGGTAGCTTTTCTGGGTATCCAGGTATTCTTGCGCCAAATCCTGAACTTCCCCGGGGGCTACATCCTGGGCGCGCTCTATAACCACCTGGTTGAAATCCAGTTCCAGGCCCTGGGTCAGCAGGGATGAAGCCTCCCCGGCACGGCTGGACAGGGTTTGCCGTCCCTGATGGTAATCCCCGAAGAGGAGATTGGCTGCCCGCTCTACGTCCTCTTTGCCAGGCGGGGACTTTTGGATACTTTCCACTACTTCCTGGAATCCTTGCACAGCCTCCTGGGACTTGTCCGGAAAGGTCCCGATATACAGGGCCAGAAATCCGCTCTCAGTGGTTTGCCACAGCATGGAGGTCACGGAATAGGCCAGCCCTTGCTTGTCTCGGAGCTCGCGGAACAAGAGCCCGCCCTGCCCGGCCAGGATTTCGTTCAGGACCTTGAGACCGGCAGTGTGCTCATGCTTTTTGCCCACCACAGGATAGACTTTGATTATATGTGCCTGAGCCCTGTCTTTTAGCTTTTCATGCTTGATGCGCTGCTCACTCCAGACCGCTTCCGGAGCCGGGTCCGGATCTCGCGCAGGGATCTTTTTCAACTCTTGAACCAACTGATCCAGGTTTTCTTTGTCCATTTGCCCGCTCACCGAGATTACAAAGGGGGCGGTTTTCTGCTTCTGCCAGAAATCCTTTAGCTCCTGGGGATTTGCTTGCCTCAAATGATCTTCCCGGCCCAAGTGAAGGTAGCTATAGTGTCCTGCCTGGAACAAAAAAGGAAACAGGTGGCGGAAGGCGTAGCCCGTGGGCCGGTCCTCCTGTTCCTTTATGGAGGCTATTTGATTGTCCCTTGCCCTTTGAAATTCCTCCCGGGAAAAGGAGGGCCGGGTGATGACCTCCTGGATCAAGTCATACATGTCCCCGCTGTAGCGTACCGGGAAGCGGGCGCTCAGGCTAAAGGTATCCCTGCCTGCGGAAGCGCTCATACTGGCTCCTCTGTCCTTCAAGTACTCCTGGATCTGGGTATAAGTTTTGGATTCAGTTTCCCGGGTGAGAGCGGAAGCTGTAAGCTGGGCAAGGCCCTGCTGCTCAGGGGAGAGCAGCCTGTTTCCCCCGGGCCAGGCAATGCTTACCGCGGTATAGGGCAGATGATCGTCCGGAAGTAGAACCAGCTTACGGCCCTGGCCCAGATCCCGGACCTGCTGCTTTAATTCCCGCGTGGGTTCTGGCTCAGCTTTCTTTTCCGGTGTGGGATCAAGCTCATCTTCCAAGCGCAGGACTTCCTGGTCCACATGAACCTGCTCCGGCAATAAAACCGTGGTAAAAGCCCGGTCCAGGCGGAGGTGGGAATCTATCGCCTCTTGCAGGTCCCCTAGGGTAATGCGTGTTAGCTCATGCAGGTAATGTTCTTGAGCCCGGACGTCTTTTTCCAACAAAAGATCGGAACCCAGTTGAGAGGCTTTGCTTCCCAGGGTTTCCCTGCCTCGGTATACCTGTTCCTCCAGGGAGGTTTGGGCGCGCTGTAGCTGTTCCCGGGAGATGTCCTGGGAGCTTAGACCCCTTAAGGCGGTGGTGAATTGTTCCCAGAATGGCTCCAATTGATCCGGGCTGAGCTGGACGTAGAAATAGAGCATGCCGGAGCGATCCAGATGCATGGACCGGGTGGATATTTCATCCACCAGACCCTTTTCATGCTTAAGCTCTTGGTAGAGCAGGGAAGTGCTGTCTCCCCCCAAAATGTGGGCCAGGACCCTTATGGCAGTGGTCTGGGGCGAGTTGCGATCCGGGACGGGAAGGGCCAGGGCCAGGTAGGCCTTTTGCCAAGGGCCGTGCTGGATGCGGACCTGGTCCTGAGGCTGGTCCGGTACAGTCAAAGGTTCTGGCTGGACAATCGGGGTTCGGTTTTCTGCGTCCCCGAACAATTCCCGGGCCTGCTCCAGTACCTCTTGGCTTTCCACGTTTCCGCTGACCGCCAGGACCATGGATTGGGGCTGGTAATGCAGGCGCTGGTATTCTTTGAGGTCCTCTGGCTTCATGTCTTTAACGGTTTCATTGAAGCCCAGGATGGGATGGCTGTAGGGCTGATCTTGCCAAAGCTGGGACTGCAGGGAATAAAATAATCTGCTTCTGGGATTGTCCTCAGCTCTTTGGATTTCAGCCAAAACTACTTGTTTTTCCGAGAGAAAGTCCTGTTCTTCCCACTCGGCCAGGGACACCAGGTCCCGGAGTACCTCCAGGCCTAACTCCAGTTTTTGGGCAGGGAGGTTTACAGTATATCTGGTAAAATCGAAACTGGTAGCCGCGTTCAGACTGCCTCCAGCCTCTTCTATCACCCGGGCGGCTTCCCCGGCTTTAAATTCCTTGCCCCCCTTGAAGGCCATATGCTCCAAAAAATGGCTGATCCCTTCCTGACCAGGCTGTTCATATCCGGAACCAGCCCGGACATACAGCCGAAGAGCAACCAGGGGAAATCTTGGGTCCTCGTCTACAACCACCTGCATGCCGTTGGGCAAGGTCTGGACCTTTTGCGCGTTTGCCATGGTAAGTCCCCAGGAAAGCAGGAATAGGGTTAAAAAACAGGTAAGGCACAAAACGTTCTTGAGCACGACTTACTCCGGTGTCTGTTTGTAAAATGTGGTGAATAGTTGAGGTCAAACACGGTGAATAGCTGCATTTACTTTTTGATCAGCTCTAGCCGGGATTCATCAAAAGCTGGATTTAGGATCTCCCGCTTTATTTGATCCGGATCCTTGGCATAGAAGCGAATCAAATTGAACAAATGATAAAAGCTGCTCTCATCTATTTGAATAAAGTCTATGGACGTACCGTGATCCGGCTGGGACGTCACCACAATGCCCTGGATATGAATTTTGATCCCGGAGCTTAGCAGGATGGTCACCGAACAGGGCAGGCCTGCTACCACCTCGGGGTGATACTGGGCTAGCAACCCCTTGAGGCTCATGTTTTGGGTTTTGAGTGCCCGTGAGATGTCATTTTGTTCCACGAGCACGCCCAGATCAATGTTTATGCGAGTTCTTCTGCGCTTATCCTGGGTATCCATCAAGTTACCGACTGCTTGTCTTGAAAAATCTGTTGCAAATAAATCTGAATCTTACTAGAAAGCTCCTGTAACAATTTAGCCGCGAACACTGGCTGGAAAATGCTTGGCAGCCAAGAGATTGAAGGCTGCTTCGGATTTGTAAACCATACTACTATGGATTTTTAGGCCTGGCAAGAATGATGGGCCGGATTTTGCCCCAACCTCAAAATTTCTGGGAGAGGTTTTATGGATCCAACCACTTTGATCCCGCCCTCTGACGCTATCCCCACAGCATGGGGGTGGTTCTATTTTTTCCTGCTTTTCACGTTTATTATTCATCTTCTCTTCATGAATGCCATGCTAGGTACGGGAATCATTGCCCTGGTCAGACATTTGAAGTTTGGAACCCAATATTGTCCGGTATGCAAGGATATCTCGCGCAAGCTTCCTTATACCATAGCTATAACCATAAATTTCGGGGTGGCACCTTTCCTGTTCCTTCAAGTGCTTTATTCCCAGTTTATCTATACCAGCTCCGTATTGATGGGCATGTTCTGGCTTTCGGTCATAGCTCTGCTATTGATCTTTTATTACAGTGCCTACATCTACGACTTTAAATACGATATCTGGCCCAGGCTAAAAATCTTTTGCTTAGGTGCATCTGTGATTTTGGGCCTGGTTATCGCATTTTTGTTCACCAACAACATGACCCTAATGCTGAACCCTGAAAAATGGAGCGCCTATTTTGAACAGCGCTCCGGCACCTTGCTCAATACTGGGGATCCCACCCTGATACCCAGATACCTGCATTTCGTGGTGGCCTCGGTAGCAGTGGGCGGGCTTTTTACCGCCCTGCTCTGGAGATTCAAAAAGGACACCCGGGCATGGGAGTACTCCAGGGAAGGTCTGGCTTGGTTCTCCTGGGCCACGCTAGCCCAGGTGGCTGTGGGTGTATGGTTCCTTCTCAGCCTACCCCAGGACATCATGTTAATGTTTATGGGAGGAGAGTCCCTGCATACCGCGATCTTCATGCTGGGCCTGGCAGGGGTGGCCCTTAGTTTGACCTTCAGTTTCAAGGGAAGGCTTTGGCCCACAGTTGGGTCCCTTCTGGGGACTGTGGTATTCATGGTCTTGATGCGGGACCTGGTTAGGCAGGCCTATCTGGATCCGTACTTTCATCCCAGCGAGGTTAGCGTGGATCCCCAGTACCTCCCACTGTACCTGTTTATCATTATCCTGATCATAGGGCTGGTAGTGGTGGGTTACATGCTCAAGCTGGCTTACGAGGCCAAAAGGGAGGAATAGATGCATTTTCCGGTTTGGGAACTTTTCACCTTCAGCGGAGGCTTCTGGATAGCTATCATCGCTATAATCCACGTGTTTGTGGCCCACTTTGCCATTGGGGGCGGGCTTTTTCTGGTTCTCACCGAGATGAAGGGGTACCGGGAAAACAATCCGGCCATTCTGGACTACACCAAGAGGCACGCCAAGTTTTTCCTGCTTCTTACCATGGTTTTGGGCGCCGTGACCGGGGTGGGGATCTGGTTCGCCATAATGCTGGTTAGCCCTGGGGCTACTTCCTTGCTGATCCACACCTTTGTCTACTTCTGGGCCATTGAATGGGTGTTCTTCTTGGCCGAGATCGTAGCCATTTTCATCTACTATTATACCTTCGGGTCCATGGAGCGCAGGAAACATCTGCTGATAGGATGGCTGTACTTCATTTTTGCCTGGCTTTCCCTGTTCGTCATTAACGGGATCATTGCCTTCATGCTGTCTCCGGGCCAGTGGCTGGAAACCGGTAACGTATGGCATGCCTTTTTCAATCCCACGTTCTGGCCGGCTCTCTTCTTCCGAACCTTTATTGCACTGATGCTGGCCGGTCTGTACGGATTCGTGACCGCATCCTGGCTGCAAGATGCTGCACTTAGGGAAAAAATGATCCGTTACTGCGCCAAGTGGCTCCTGGCCCCGTTTATATTTATGCTGCTAAGCGGATACTGGTACCTGCACTCCGTACCGGATGGGGCGCAGGCCATGATCCTGGGACGCTCTCCAGAGATTGTTCCATTCTTTCAGGCCTTTATCTGGCTGTCAGTTGTCATCGTGATCTGCGGACTGATCATATCCATCCGGATGCCCGGAACCATCAAAAGGCCTATGGCCATTGTCTTTTTGATAATCGGGCTACTTTACATGGGCAGCTTTGAATGGATCCGGGAGGCTGGAAGGCGGCCCTATGTAATATACGAGGAGATGTATTCCAGCTCCATACCGGTGGCAATGGAGGAAGAGATAAACCAAAAGGGCATTCTGGAGACCGCTCACTGGGTCAAGCATGACCAGGTCACTCCTGAAAACAAGTTGGAAGCCGGAAGGGACCTGTACAACATCCAGTGCTCTGCCTGCCATTCCCGTGGCGGCCCCATGAACGACATAGAGCCTTTGACCGAGAAGTACGGCCAGTTCGGCATGGATGCCATGCTGGACGGAATGGGCAAGTTATATGATTATATGCCCAGGTTTATGGGCACCAGGGAGGAACGCGAGGCCCTAGCCGCGTACATTGTCCAGGAGGTGCAGGGCAAGGACCCAGACCCGGATGAACCGGTGCAGGTTACTGAACTGGAGTTTGACGTGCCTCCTTTTGATCCAGATGAGGACGATTACGTTCTTTTGGCCTGGAATAACCTGGGCCTTAAGTGCATCACGGACTGCGACGATTACTGGTCCATGCTTCCCCCTGGAAACACCATTTACGCCCAGCTTATTCGCAGGGATATCATGCCCGAGATGGTCCGGGAGAACGTCCGGATTACCTACCGGGTCCAGGAAGGATTCGAGAATCCGGCAGAACATGTGAATTTCTGGGACAATGCCCAGTCCCTGATAGGGAAGGATCTGCCGGAGAATGTGGGGCCCACTGGCCAGGGAATGGAGGGAGAGATGGATTTGAACCAGGAGCTTGACACCTATATAGCTTCAGGGATCCCAGTGGTGCCATACAGCGACGACGGCACGGTGAATCCCTATCCCTTCTTTTACATCGAGGCCTGGGATGAAGACAGCGGGGAAAAACTGGCAGAAACCAAGGTGGTGGCCCCGGTTTCCGCTGAGATGGGCTGTAATAATTGCCACGGGGGTGAGTGGCGAGTGGATGACAAGATGGGCATAGCTGCCGAAACTGCCTCAGATGTGCTCAAGTCCCACGACCGCAGGAATGATACGGATCTTATGCCCCGGGCAGAGGCTGGAGAACCGGTGCTTTGCCAGGAGTGTCACCAGGATCCCTTGCTGGATGCCCCGGGAGAACCGGATGTATTGAGTCTGCCCGCGGCCATGCACGGTTTCCACGCTCATTATCTCTCGGACCGGGAAGGTGCCGAGGCTTGTAATGCCTGCCATCCCAGCGATCCAGAGATGTACACGGATTGCAAACGCGGGGTGCATGCCACCACCGTGGGCCTGGATTGTACCTCCTGTCACGGTACCCTGGAGGATCACGCCCTGAGCCTGCTTAAGGGCGAATCCCAGGCCGGAAAGCAGGAGCAGGCAGAGAGGCATATGAGCCTGATAGAGCCCAGAAAAGTGTCCTCGCGCCAGGAGATCAACCCCAGGACTCCCTGGGAGCAACAGCCGGATTGCTTGACCTGTCACCAGGATTTTCAGGCCCCGCAGTCCCAGGAAGTTTCCGCCTTTAATGTTTGGAACGAAAAGGAAAGCGAGCTGTACCGTTTGAGAACAGATCAGATGGGTATAATGTGCCAGGCCTGTCACGGGGCCACTCACGCGGAGTATCCAGCCGAGAACAAGTTCGGCCTGGACCGGGATAATATCCAGCCCTTGCAATACCAGGGGGATCCCTATACCATAGGGGCAAACAATAATTGCTCGGTGTGTCATACCGTGGAAATGGGCTACGAAGCCCACCATCCCAACATGCTTTCGGGGACCAGGAACAAGAGGGACTAGACTTGGCAATTTTCTTGGCCCAAGGGATCTGTTTTGGATATTGGCCTGAACCGCAAGGAAGTGAGCACAGCCCTCATCTTCGGGATTGTTTTTGTCCTGTTGGGGGTGGGGGTGTTTTTTCTTACCTGGCAGAATCTTCGCCAACAGGAGGAGCATGTCCGGGAACACTTGCAGCTTAGTGCTAAATCCATAGGCCGGGGGATAGAGGCCAACCTGTACCGGGGCGCCATGCGAGGGATGGGTGGTAGAAGGTGGATGGACGAGCAGGATTTTGTCCCCGCGGCAGAGGATCTCCTCCAAGACCTGATCCAGGAAGAAGATGTGGTCTTTTTTGGCCTATACGATTCAGCCGGGAATCTTTTCTTTTCCAGCCAAGAAATCAAGCCTGTAGACTTTGAGCCTGACCCAGAGATGCTTGAAGCCGCAGCCCGGGAGGGTTGGGCCGGGGAAATGACCCTGGGCGAAGAGAGCGTGTTTGTCCAAGGGATTCCTTCCCAGCGCATGGCCCGGGGGATGGGCATGATGAGCCCACGGCACCAATTCCGTGAGGATCCCGGGGTGATTTTTATTGCCCTGGACATGTCCGGACATCTGGAGGCCTACAGCGGATTCAAGAACACCATAATCCTGCAGACCGCTTTCACCCTAGCAGCCATATTGATCATGGGCTCCTTGATCTGGGCCTACCTGCGAAAAAGGCAGCAAGGGGAGCAGTTTGTCCGCCTGAGGAACTTCCATTCCAGGTTGCTTGACAATATGCCGGACGGACTCGTGACTGTAAACCGGAAGCTGGAGATTACGGCAGCCAACCCTGCCGCTAAGAGTTTGATAGGAAAGGGGGAGGATATCCTGGGGGATAGACTTTCAAATTATCTTGCCCTGGAAATGGATTTGGACCAGGATACAGAGTGGGCCCAGGTGGAGCTGGGGGACAAGTCCCTGGAGGTTTTTTCCCTGCCTATTCAGGAAGAGCAGGAATATCTGGTTTTGCTCCGGGACAGGACCAGGATGAAAGAGCTGGAAAACGATGTGGAGCGTTCCAGACGCCTGGCAGCCGTGGGCCGTTTTGCAGCAGGCTTGGCTCACGAGATCCGCAATCCCTTGAGCTCCCTCAAGGGATTTGCCCAGTATTTTCAACACAAGTTTGCCCGCCAGGAACCAGAGGCCAGCTATTCCCGGACTATGGCTGCTGAGGCGGATCGTTTGAACCGGGTGGTAAACGATCTTTTGTACCTGGCCCGGCCCAGGGAACTGCAACCCACCCAGGTTAACCTGGACGAGCTCTTTTCCCAGATACACAATCTTTTGCAGATGGATCTGGAAACTAAAGGTGCAAGTCTTGTCCTGGATGCCCAAGGAATACAGGTAAAGGCGGATGCGGATCTGCTCAAGCAGGCCCTGATCAATCTGGTGTTGAACAGCCTGCAGGCTGTTCCCGGGGATACAGGGGAAATCTCCCTTTTGGCACGTAAAGAGGGCAAGGAGGTGCGCATGGAAGTGGTGGACAATGGTTGCGGCATGGATGAAACCACCCTGAGCCAGGTCTGGGAGCCTTTCTTTTCCACCCGGGACAAGGGCAGTGGACTGGGACTGTCCATTGTCCAGAGAATTGCCCGGGATCACAGGGGCAGGATAAGTATAGATTCCGCCCCGGGGGACGGTACCAGGGTCAGCTTGCATATTCCCGGGTGCATCGACAAGGCATCCGGTGCATGGGACGGGGAGCATGACAGGGACGAAAAGTCCGGGTAGCCTGTTCTTTGATTTCGGTAACTTTCACCATGTCTTGCGATAAGGGAAACATTCATGTCTGATAAGCCCAGGCTCCTGGTAGTGGATGACGAATCCGGGCACCGGATGATGGTCAGGGCGGTAATGCAGGATCAAGGATACGAGGTCTTGGAAGCATCTAGTGGCCAACAGTGCTTGGAGTTTTTGGAAAAAGAGGACGCGGACGTTGTGCTTTTGGATATAAAAATGCCGGGAATGGATGGGATCCAGGTCCTGGAGCGTATAAACAGGATGCAGACCCGGATTCAGGTGGTCATGCTCACGGCTTACGGTAGCGTGGGCTCGGCTGTGGAGGCCATGAAGCAAGGGGCTTTTGACTACCTGACCAAGCCCGCGGATATAGAGGAGCTCAAGGAGGTGATTGAAAAGGCCCGGGAGTATAAGAAGCTGGTGGAGGCCAACCTGCAACATAAACCCGGCATTACCCTCAATCAGAATCGGCCTGAGATAATAGGGCAGAGTCCGGCCATGCAAAGGGTTCTGGATTTGGTGGAGCAAGTGGGGTCCAGTCAGGCTAGTATTCTTGTGCTCGGGGAGTCCGGGACCGGCAAGGAACTCATAGCCAACGCCCTGCACCGGGCCAGCCCTAGAAGCCAGGGGCCATTGATAAGTGTAAATTGTGCTGCCATGCCAGCAGAGCTTTTGGAGAGCGAGCTTTTCGGCTACCAAAAAGGGGCCTTTACCGGTGCGGTGAAAGATAAGCCGGGCAGGTTCCAGTTAGCGGACAAAGGCACCCTTTTTCTGGATGAGATAGGGGAATTGCCCTTGCAGCTGCAGCCCAAGCTGCTCCGGGCGGTGCAGGAAAAACTCATCCAGCCCCTGGGAGGAACCCAGGAGATGGAGGTGGATGTACGCCTTTTGGCAGCCACTAACAAGGATCTGTACCAAGAGGTAATGTCCGGCAATTTCCGGGAAGATCTATACTTCCGTCTGAAAGTGGTGGAAATAGTGGTGCCTCCACTGCGAGATAGGATGGAGGATCTGCCCTTTTTGGTGAACCATTTTGTGCAAGTTCTGGGACAAAAAAACAAGAAGGAGGTCCGGGGAATCACCTCCAATTTTTTGCATGCCCTTCAGGGTTATCACTGGCCGGGAAATGTCCGGGAGTTGGAGAACGTGATGGAAAGGGCCATAATTCTTTCCCGCAGCGATGTCCTGGATGTTCGCGATCTGCCGGAAAGTATCTCTCGGAGCGCGGAAGGAAGTGAGCGGGAGCTGGGCTCCTTTTCAGAGGAATCCTTGGATGAGGCGGAGAAAGAGAAGCTGGAAAAGGTCCTGAACAGTCACGGAGGTCACCGGGAACGCACGGCCCGGGCCCTAGGGATCAGTCGCAGGACCCTGCAGTATAAGCTCAAAAAGTATGGCTTGACCAAAAAGGTGCATTAATCCCGGAAAGATTTTCGAAGGGATGCGATATTCATGCGGCTTTGCAGCCAATCGGTGAGCTCCTCTGCGGGCTTGGGCTTGAGGAAGTAATAACCCTGGGCCATATCGCAGCGCATTCTTTTTAGCAGATCCAGGCCCTCCCGGTTTTCCACCCCCTCGGCTACTACCTGCATATCCAGGTTGTGTCCCAGATCGATTATGGATTTGACTATCTTTTGATTGTTGGGGTTATCTTTTATGTCCATAACAAAACTGCGGTCGATTTTCAGGATCTGTACCGGAAGATCTCTTAGGTAGGAAATAGAGGAATATCCGGTCCCAAAATCGTCAATGCCTACAGGTATGTTCATGGAATGCAGCTTTTGCAGGGTGCGAAGACCTGCGTGCGGGGCGCTCATGAAGGCATTTTCCGTGATTTCCAGTTCCAGACTGGAATTAGGCACCCCAAAACTGCTCAAGGTGGTATCAATTTGCTGGACAAGCCTTGCGTCCTGTATGTCTCGGGCAGATATGTTGACCCCAAGTGTCAGGTTTATCCCCAGGGTTTGCCAGTGCTTGATATGAGCAGCAGCCAAGTGGATGACCCTGTCCGTGAGCTTACGGATCAAGCCGATCTGTTCGGCTAATGGGATAAACTCATCCGGAGGAATGAATCCCCGGCTGGGATGGTGCCATCGGAGCAGGGCTTCCAATCCGCAGACCTGCTCTGTGGAAAGTTCAATTTTGGGCTGAAAATACAGGGTTAGCTGGTCTTTGTCCAAAGCCCTCTTGAGATCGGACATTAGGTTCAGGCGGTTAATGCCTGAGGACTCGAATTCCGGGTCGTAGACCGCATATCCCGTCTTCATGCGTTTGGCTGCATACATGGCCATATCAGCCCGGCTGAGGATTTGGCCCAGATTTTTGCCGTGCTCCGGAAAAATGGCAATACCGATGCTGACGTCCAAGAGAAGGCTCTGGCCCTGTATCTCAAATGGCTGAGACATTACCCGGAGTACTTGCTTGGCCTTTTTTTCGGCTTGTTCTTTGGCATTGTTGGCACAAAGCAGCATGGCGAATTCATCGCCTCCCAAACGGCCCAGGTTTTCCGGCTCATGGATTATCTCCTGCAAGCGGAACCCCACCTGGACCAGCAGATTGTCCCCGGCCTGATGCCCCAAGGTATCATTCACCTCTTTGAACATATCCATATCAACCAGGATAAAAGCCACTTGGGCGCAATGGTCGGATTCCAGGCAGGCACGTATCTTTTTTTCCAGGCTCTTGAAAATCATGTCCCGGTTAGGCAGATGGGTGAGGCGATCATATCTAGCCTGGAGCTCTAGCTGCTTGGTTCTTTCCTTGACTACCTGTTTGAGATGAATGTTGGAATCCTTGAACATTTTGTAGAGTTCAAAGCTTTCTAGGGCATTGGCGCTGCTGGATAGGACAATGCTAAGAAGGGCCCAGGATACATCCGGGACAGTGGAAGCCTCCTGCCCGATTAAGCCGATAAACATGCCCCGGACTCGGTTGTTGGTGGATATGACGTGCAAAACATTATGAAGCCCCTGGATGGTTCCGGGAACGTTCACCGCTCTTTTTTCGCGCATGGCCCAAGGGAAAAGCCCCTGCTCGATGAGGCGGTCTGTTTCCCGGAAGAGAAGATCCCTGTATTCCTCGGGGGTTACATAGGCGGGGTAAAAGTCGTTGTCCTGTTCATCCACCAGATAGATACCCAGGGCATGGAAGTCTATAAGCCGTTTAATACGGGAGCAGGTTTCCTCCAGGATGGGCTGAGAGCTTTCCAGTTGGTTGTAATTGGGCTGGAAATCTATCAGGGTAACGGCAAGTTCCAAGGCATCCAGGGTGAAGCGGTTGATTTCCTCCTGCTGGGCCAGCCTGCTTTCCAGGTCTTTTATATACTCGGAGCTATCTTTGTGGGGCATGATCCGCCTACCTAGGAAGAATTACCTTTTTGGGCAAAAAATAACTGGAAGAGATTGTCCACCTGGGACTGCATCAACTTGGCTGTCTGGGGCAATACACTGGGGTCGATATCAAATTCGGACCAGGACTGAAGATCCGGGCCAGGTATGATAAATTCTCCGCTGAAACCTATGCGGCAGCCGGTAGCCAGGACATTGGCCATGTTCACCAGTGTGGTCTCCAGGTGGAACCTGGATTTGCTGGGGTGATTATGGTATCTAATGGTTTGTTCCAACTTAACAGGCAACTTCCACCTTTTCATTAGCCTGGCCCCTAGTACAGTGTGATCCAATCGGAAAAACATTTTTTCCGCCCGGGGAAGCTCAATCTGTTCCTGGGCAGCCATATACATGGACCAAAGGGACTCTTGGGGAAAGTAACGAAGCATGAGCAGCCTGCCTATGTCGTGTATCAAACCGCAAACGAATATGCTTTCTGTGTTGGAGATGTTGCAGTGCTGGGCCAGGGTCTTGGCTCCTATGGCACAAGCCAGGCTGTGCTTCCAGAAGGCGGGCATATCTATTATGTCCGGAGAAATGTTTTTGAACTGGGAAAGGACAGTTACTCCCATAGCCAAGGTGCTTACCTGCCTGGTACCCAGAATTGCGATGGCCCTGCTTATGGTGTCGATTTGAGAAGGGAATCCGTAAAAAGGGCTGTTAACAAGCTTGAGCAGCCTGGTGCTTAGTCCCTGATCCTTGCTGATAATATCTGCCAGGTGTTTGGCTGAGGTCCGGGGATCCTTAACAGCATCCTGGATTTGGACGAAAATGTTGGGCAGGGAAGGCAGCTTGGTTTCGTCTCGAACAATAAAAGCGGGATCCACAGGTTCTTGGGGCAATTTTGCGGGAGGCTGGCTATGGGATCCCAGAAGCTTTTGCCACTGGGGCAAAGTGTAGAATCCCTCGGGATATTTGCACGCCCACAGGGTAAAGATGTCCAAGAGCTTGCGGCTGACCGGGTTTTGAGGATCAAAATCCGGAAAGCGATCCAAGATCCTAGAAGCGGCCCGGTCCCATTCCTGCTGACTGTATTGTTCCGGCTCGGCAACAGGGTGAGCTCCCTCGCCCTCTACAGCTACTTCGCTTACCCCCCATATCTTGAATATGCGTAGGTGTTTCTCTTGGACGGGCATCCCCTTGGCCAGAAGAAAACGCCCATGCCTGTCCCGGAGATCTTCAGCCAAGACCATGCCGGGTTGCACATTATCTATCAGCAATTTGCCCATGTAGATGTCCTGCTGGATTTGTAAAATGTGGTGAATAGTTGTCTGGCTTTAAACAAAAGTATTGCATACTTGGCATCGGTTGATTCCAGAGTGACTTTAGAGGCCTTACACAGAAAAAGTCAAGCTGAATTCGGCTCCCAAAGGATCCAGCTCCTTCAATCTTTTAGCATACGCTGCAATTCTTGCCCGTTTTGATAGGCTGCCCGGTCATCAGTGTTGTCAAAGAAAATGCATACCTCCAAACCCTGGTCCAGCCACTGCTGAATCCAAGAGGACCATGCCTCTAATTGTTCCCGGGTGTAGCTGGAGCGGTAGGTCTCCCGGTCCCCATGCAGCCGGATGTATACCGGGCTGACACTGACCGCGTCCCATCTGGGCCAGTCCGCAGCGTCCGAAATGCAGGAGGAGATCTGGTTGTCTGTCAAAAGATCGAGTACCTCCTGATTAAACCAGGAGCTATGTCTGAATTCCACAACATGACAGGTTTCCGGCCAGGATTGCAGGGCCCGGGCAAAGCTTTCCAGCCGGGATAGGTCCTGGGAGAAGGAGGCGGGCAACTGCCAGATTACAGCCCGCAGCTTGGATTGCAAAGGCGCAAGATTTTCCTTTTGCAGGGCAACCGAGTCTTGGGGATCCTTGAGTCTTTTGGTGTGGGTGATGTACCTGCTCCCTTTGCAGCAAAACCGGAAATGCTCAGGAGTACGATCATGCCAGCCTTGCAGGGTGACATCCTTCAGGAGCCGGTAAAATGTGGCGTTTACCTCCACAGCATTGAAATGCTGGGCATAGTGCTCCAGCCACCTTTTCTGGGCAATACCGGCATAAAAATCATCCTTCCAAGCCTTATAGTTCCATCCGCTGGTACCGATGAAAAGACGGGCATCCTTCATGTAGCACCTCGAAATATTTTGAGACAAGTCAGTGCGTGAAACACACGTTTTTTAGGGCAGTGAAAAAAGCCCGAATCCGTGAATTTACCGGAAAAACGAGTTAAATAATAGGCACAGTTTGGAGCCATGTAGTGTGCATGGGGCTATCAAGCCTGGATTTACATTGCAACTGTGGAGTCATTCAACAGATTTTTTGCGAGTGCATATTTGGGGCAAAACATGGTGATTAGTTGCCACAACAGCAACCTTTGTATAGCAACTGCAAGGTATTTTCTAGACCTGACACAAACTTTGGGCGGGAAGGGTTTGCAGTCTTTGGTTCCAGTAGACCTTTAGTTTTTGATCCCCGAGGTTGCTGCCCGGCCAGGGAGAAATATCCTGATGGGTAAGGCGCAGGTAAAGACAGATCAGGGCCAGGATTTCGGAGTCATTTTCCTGCTTTAGGGCTTTCTGGATTTGTGGGGAGGCTTCCAATGCGATACTAGGGCGCTTCTGGGCCAGCCTGGCCACTCCCCAGAAAGCTCCCCGCCGCAGGGGTAGATATTCCAAGAAGTTGTCGCTATCCGAGTCGTCCCGGGGTGCCAGGTAGGAAAAAAGGATGCGGTGGAATTCTTGGGCCAAATCAGGATTACAGGCCATGATCTCTCCCATGCATTCAGGCGATCCCCAGCCTATGCCCCCGGACTCATCGTTTAGGGTCCATATCAATCGGCGCATGGCTATCCGGGCCTGTTCCAGATCCTGGCGGGCAAGCTCGTCTACTGCCTGTCCCACTGCAGTAACCGCGTTCCATTTGACAGTCTTGTTATGGCTAAGCAGAGAAATGTATAGAGGCCCCAGAAGCTTCTGGGGAGGATGTTTTAACAGCTCGGGCAAGACAGATTCCACATCCTCCCGGTCCAAAAGGACCGGGATTTTGTGTTTCAAGGCTTTATAACCCAAGGATTTATCGCTTGCTCCAGTCATATTGATTCCTGGGCCGGTGCTGCTGTTTTCAGGTTTGCAAGGACTGTGACTCTACCTTGGTACGAATGGCAGAGGCCAGGTTGCGGCCCAATTCCTTGCACTGGGCCAAATGCTCGTGTCCCGGTACGTATTGGATGCGCACCGGGTTTTCCGGAAGCTCGAAGTCCGCTTCCTCCAGTATTTTGGTCATGGCCTTGGGAGCCTCACCGCTCCATCCGTAAGAACCCAGAGTGGCACCTATGCGGTTTTTGGGCTTAAGGCCCTTCATGTAAGTCAGAAAATCCGCCATGAGCGGGAGCATATTGTTGTTGTGCGTGGGCGAGCCGCAGACTAGGGCGGCTGCATCGGAAAACTCGCTCATGACATCGCTGTGATGAAAGGACTTCAGGGACATGACCCGAGTATCTATACCCTCCTCCTGCAAGGCCTCAGCCACGGCCTTGATCATTTTTTCGGTGCTGCTCCACATGGTGTCATAGACCAGGACAGCCTTGTTCTTCAGCTTTTGGGCAGCAAACTCTTGGTATGCAGCCAGTATCTTGTCCGGGTAAGAGCGCCAGATCACCCCGTGGTCTGGAGCTATCATGTCGATTTCCAATCCTGCCTCTTGGACTTTGGCCAGAAGTTTTTGCACCAGGGAGGAGAACGGGAGAATAATGTTGGTGAAGTAGCTCCTGGCCTCGGAAAGGAGGAGGTTGAGATCATGTTGGTCGTCGAAGATTTTGCTGTCCGCGATGTTTTGCCCGAACGCATCGCTGGAAATGAGCAGCTTTTCTTCCGGAATATAGGAGAACATGCTGTCCGGCCAGTGCAGCATCCGGGTTTCCATAAAGCTAACGCTTTTTTGCCCCAGAGATAAACTTTGGCCGTTTTGGACAGCTTCCAAAGGCCATTCCGAGGAGTGAAAATGGCCCTGGATAGCCTTTTCACCCATGGTAGAGCAAAATACTTTTTCCGGGCGGATTTTCTCCACCATAAAAGGCAAAGCCCCGGAATGATCCATTTCTACATGGTTGACCACAACATAATCTATCTCTTCCAATTTTATTAGGCTGCGGATTTGGTGGAAAAGATCCCATTTGAATTTTTCCGGTACGGTGTCGAACAAAGTGATCTTGTCGTCCAGCACCAGATAAGCATTGTAGGTGGTTCCTCTATGGGCTAGTGCGTATCCGTGGAAATTCTGAAGATTCCAATCCACTGCTCCTACCCAGTAGATATCCTTTTTGATTTCAATCGGGGGCATAAATATATTCTCCCAGAGAAAGGGTTGGGATTATGAGGGATGTTAAAGATGCAGGCAAAAGTTCCGCCCAGGGAACCAAACCCTGTTATCTTTATCCCTCAGGGGCAAAATCCTCCTTGCCGGCACCACACACAGGACAAACCCAGTCAGCGGGCAAGTCCTCGAATTTGGTTCCGGGAGCCACGTTGTTTTCCGGATCGCCTTCAGCCGGATCGTAAACATAGCCGCATATCGTGCAGATCATTTTGCTCATAAATCACTCCTGAGATATTGGGATTGATTGGATTGTAAGTGGGCCTCTAAATTCTTGTTTTACAGTGCCCAGAGCCTTTAAAAGCAGGCTCTAGGCGTGGGGTTCATTCAGACTCCTCCTTGGCTGAACCGGGTCCAGCCAAGGGTCGGAAACTTTTTTTGCTGGCACCGCATACAGGGCATTTCCAGTCCTCGGGGAGATCCTGGAAAAGGGTGCCCTTGGGTATCTTGGCTCTTCGGTCCCCTCGATCCGGATCGTAGATATACCCGCAATTGACCATTTGACATTGCCACATTTGTTCCGGTTCAGCCATTAGAAACTCCTATGTTTCTGCCTTCCACAAGCCGTGCAGGTTACAGTATTCCCTGGCTGTTACCTGGGAGCCCTGGATGCAAAACTCGGCTTCAGGGGGCTGGCCCGGTTCCAAGAATTGCATATAAGACTTGCCATCGGCAATAAGCTCAATCCATTCGATATAATGTTTTTCATCCATGGGATGAGGTGTGCTGCCCACTATAACCTTATAACCCTGGGGGGTTTTTTCGATTTCTGGTACATGCTTTTCCTGGGCGGCATCCACAGTATTCTCGGTATTCAGTTTCATGGGCTGGCCGCAACACACCAGCTCTCCCTCTCCGGTGTGCAGCACCTCAATTATATTGCCGCAAACCTCGCATTTATAGATCTCTAGTTGCTGGGTCATAATCTTCTCACCTTAATTTTTGTTTGGTGGCACAGCAAAATAATCACTGGAAAATCCAGGAGTTGTGCAGAATCCGGGTTGATTCTCTACTCTATAGGCTCGTTTCCTCTGAAGTATTAACAGTGCTCGCAAAGGACTTCAAAGTGAGCCTGGGGATGCGCGCAAGATGGACACTCCCCGGGAGCCTCGGCCCCCTTGTGGGTGTACCCACAGTTCTGGCATTTCCAGGTTACTTCTTGGTCCTTCTTAAAGACCTTGCCTTGCTCAATATTAGAGATAAAGTTTCTGTACCTTCTTTCGTGCAGTTGTTCAGCCACGGCTATGGATTCCATTGCCTCAGCCACTTCCGGGAAACCTTCATCCCTGGCGGTCTTGGCGAATTCGGGATACATGCTTTGGTGTTCGTAGTTTTCACCTGCAGCGGATTCTTTGAGGTTTTCCAGGGTGGTCCCGATCTTGCCGGCCGGGTAGGTGGCCTGGATCTCGGCTTCTCCGCCCTCGAGAAACTTGAACAGCCTCTTGGCATGTTCCTTTTCGTGGTTGGCGGTTTCTTCAAAAATGTTGGAGATCTGGACGTAACCTTCCTTTTTGGCCTGGGAAGCAAAGTAGGTATAGCGGTTGCGTGCTTGGGATTCGCCAGCAAACGCGGTTAAAATGTTCTTTTCCGTCTGGGTTCCTTTTAAACTCATGAGTATACCTCCTGTTTATTGTGAGTGTTTCAGTTTTAATGCTTTAACTACTTGATTAAACTTTAGAACAAGTCGAGATAAAAGTATACCAAAAATCACTTTTCGCCTTTACAAGGGAAAAGGAAAAGGCTCAACCAGATTCAGCTTCTTGTTCCAGGGAGTGTCCCATAGCTAATGCCCCATAGCTAAGGTATGGTTGTAATTTCTGAAGCAGTGAGTTTTTGGGCGATAAGTGCGATGCTAGTGGCTCTCTTGGTTGCACTCAGGACAAATACCCAATAGCTCCAGGCGCACTCCAGTTATTTTGTAGTCCGTATTAGCCTGGGTTAGCCTGTCCAGATCCAGATGGAAATGTTCCGGAACATCTCGCACCCGTCCGCATTGGGTGCAGATCACATGCAAGTGTGGCTCCGCCATGCCGTCAAACCTTTTTTGGTCTCCGCAGCTCTCCAGTTTTTGAATGAGTCCCTGCTGGGAAAGGGTTTCCAGGTTGCGATAGACGGTTCCCAGGCTGATGTTGGGCAATTCCTTGCGCACCTCGTCGTAAACCTCTACAGCAGTAGGGTGGGTGGTGGTGCTCTTGAGTTTTTCCAAGATTATTTTACGTTGTTTTGTTAAGCGCATAATTTTACCTGCCTTTTTTAAGAATCATTATTGTTATTGCGTCGTTTGTCAAGCATAAATTTTAAAAATATTAGAGCTACAGCAAAAGATTGATACTGGCTCTGTCAGCAGGGCCTATCTTATAGGAATAAATCCTTGTTCAGGTCCGGGGATTCTTCAAACAGGCCGTAAAAACTCACTCCAAGGCAGCGTAGATCAAAATCTAGTGTATATGGACAGCCCGATTCAGGATCAAAATAGAGCTACATAGAAACTGGGAGCTTCTTTTAGACCTACGATTTTGATGAACGCTGCCTACGTCGCTCACACAGTTTACGCCCTGTTTGAAGAACCCTCGGACCTTTTCTGGATAGTTTTTGTTGGAGTATTGGTCAGATCTTTTTCGTGTTGAGTTTAACGTCTGGAATATTCTTTAGCCTAAGGTAATGATTTTCTTGTCTTGCTATTTACCTTTAACCTTTTGCTTGTAACTAGCAAGTACCATAGCCTTGCCAAGAAAACCTGCGAGCCTCCAGGCAAATGCACGTCAAAAGATCCGGTGCACAGATGCACAAACTTTTAAAAAAATAGGCCCTGGGGAGTACCACCCAGGGCCTGGCTGCTTCAACGGGCGATTCCGAGATCTTGTTTCGATATAGGAATAATTGCTATTCTACGGTGATGCTGTCCTTTATATCTTGGTATGTAGCTTCTCCAATCCCGCTGACTTGCATAATGTCTTCCTTGGATTCGAAGGAGAAGCGATCGCTGTGTTCAACTATTCTCTCCGCCAGGGTGGGGCCTATGCCGGTGAGCGAGGTTAATTCTTCTGCGTCAGCGGAGTTGATATTGATCTTGTCCTGAGAGGAAAAAGAGGCAGGGGCCAAAAACAGCACCAGAACCAAAATCAATACCAGGGAAGCCTTGAGTCGTCTCATAGCAAATCCTCCTTGGTTTTTGAGTTGGCCCGTCGAAGTCAGGGCAAGCCTTACCGCCTTCTATTCAAGACATTCAGCTTGCAAGAAGTGATAATAAACAAAATAAATAGGGTATAGCCCATTTTCCCACTATAAATAAAGCCAAGGCAAAAAAGAACAAATGGGGTTTATAGACTGGGCAATCACCTCTTTGGCAGTAGTCTGCTCAGTTCTAGATCCTAGATTGTTAAAGTACCAATAAGTTCCAGATAAAACCGTTAATTCAATAAATCTCGAGAGTCAAAAGCTCTTGGGCAACCACTTGTTTTTACTGAGAATTTCTAGCCTTTTCTATGTCCTTAATATCTCTAATGAACATACTGATCTTTTCTCTTATTTTGTAACTATTCACCAAATCTTTTTGCGTTTCGAGCCTCACGGCTCGCGCTTTTCTAGGCTCGGCTTACGGGGGCATTCCTGCCCCCACCGGACTCTTGGCTTTGTGCAGCTTCTCAAGATAGGTGCAAAATAGAGGGTTTGCTTTGTTCTTATTCCGAGTTCTTCGTGCGGTCCGGCTTTCCCCATAAGCCTCTCCAAGAAAACCGGTGAGCCTCCTGGCAAATGCACGCAAAAAGATCCGGTGAATATTTAGGGTTTAATGTGGTGAATAGTTGCCTTATTTTTAACTCTCAAGAATAAGTGTATAATCCACAAAATTGTTTAATTTTGCGACAACCATTTGAAATATTTAATTTTTAATCTTATAACCCGAGGGGCTCGAGGTTAAAGACATGTAAAATGTGAAGAATCCATTATCAAAGAATGCTTGCTTTTGCAATCATCTTTAAAGTGCATGTAAAGAATGCTTGTACTGATCCATCCTAGAGAAAGCTGTTCGTTTTGGTTTTTGTAAATATTCAGCAGTTATTTTTGCATTCAGCATATCCGGCTCGCGCTATTCTGGGCTCGGCTAGCGGTCCAGCACCTACTTGGATTTAATAACTGTATGAGTTTCAGAGTTCTTTGTTCAAGTAAGTGCGGGACTTCTTCCCATAATCCTCGTCATTAAGACCGGAAAGCCTCCCGGCAGAAGCACGCAAAAAGATCCGGTGAATATTGCTTTACGTCAAAAAAAAGCCCCAGTATTTGCCGGGGCTTTTTTTGAAGTTATGAGAGATAGTTATTCTTTTCCAATGTCTTTTTGTACCTCGCGGAGCAGTTCCCGGGCTTGATTCAACTTCTCCTGCTGTTCCGGATCGACTTGGGTTCCAACATAGTCAGCCTTTTGAGACATTTCTTCCAGCATCCCCCCTAGGACCATGTTTCTAACCATGGAAGGCAGATCTTCGAGGTCCTGGATCCTTTTGTCCATGTCTTCCACCTTGGAGGGCAGGGCCTCAAGTTCACCCATCCTTTTATCCATTTCTTGGGTTGTTTCGGTGAGTCCGGCTATATCTCTGGTTGTGGCATCCAACTCACCCTTGATATCCTTGATTTCGTTTTCAAGCTGTTCATCCACTTCCTGAACCATGACTTTGGCTTCCTCGCCTGCACCCACCTTTTCAGAGACCCGGTCTATACTGGAGTTGACAGTATAGTAAAAAATAATCAGCAACACCACAGCTAAAATAGAAATAACAAGTGCCACTTTACCCATGTCGCTTTTAACATTGCTGACGTCTTCAGGCGCGAAGCTGGGGTTGTTTTCACTCCCCACTGGTTTGGTTTTTTCTTCGGACATACCCTTATAACCTCCTTCTTAAAATTTTGGCTTTTAAACTAAAATGATTAAACCTTTTAATCACCAAGCATCTCAAGCCTTTTAAGTATCAATCCTGAACAACATGCCAAGTTAACTAATGAGAAACCTAATAAAAAGTCTTTACCTGAATATATGTTCTATAGCAAGTTCAAAATATGGGGGAGATGAAAACTTTGTTTGATCCCGGTACTCTGGGCAAGTCCCTTCCACTGGAGCGGATGGAATAACAGAACTCGGGTTAGGCAGACGAGTTTGCCTTGCGGAATGCGTTAACCAGGGGCAAGGCAACAGGTCCCGGCGGGACAGTTATAAGACCTTGTTGCATCGGGAGTAAAGGGCCTGCGCATTAGGCAATGTGTGCCGGAAGCACAGGCAGGGTCAGCTTATAAAGCCCTTTGAACGTCAGGATGAGATGTTTTGCGGTATGCAGGGTAAGCCACTCCTTTTGGGACTTGCACCGATGAAGGCATTGGAGGTTTCTGGAAAACAAAAAAAATAAAGGGTTGATTTTGAGGTTGGAATTAATAAAATAATGCTCTATTTGGTGAACCTTAGGAATTTAAGGGGTAACCCTTTTAGGTCAGTTCAATCTTTAAACTAGTAGGGATGTTACAGCCATGAACGGTAGGCGCGTGGGGATTCTTTTGTTTTTGGTGGTGGTACTGGGGCTGAGCATAGGATATTTTACCTATGCGGACAAGGAGGTGCCGGTTATAACCATTAGTCCAGATGTTACCTATACCAATGGGGAGGATCCTTTTGAAATCCGGGTCCATGATCCCGGGGTGGGGCTGAGCAGCGTTGAAATAGCCGTAGTTCAGGATCAAGAAGTTGTGAAGTCTGAGCAGGAGGAATTCGAGGCAGGCGTGCAGGAGTGGGAAATCGATCTTGCCTTGCCGGACTTGAATCAAGGGGATTTTGAGATTCAGGTGCGGGCAGTGGACCGCTCCATTGTCAACTGGGGCCGGGGGAATGTTTCTGAAGCCAGCCAAGAAATGATTTTTGACAACATTCCGCCTTCGGTCTCCATGGAGACTTTCGTGCACAACTTGAATCAGGGAGGCTCGGGACTGATCATCTTTTCCCTGTCCAAGGAGGTGGAAAAAACTGGGGTTAGTATCGGGGATTACTTTTTCCCGGCTTTTGAGCAGTCCGGTAATAAGTATTACTGCCTTTTCTCCTTTCCTTATGATAAGGAGCCGGGAGAATATACCCCCCGGGTGATAGCAAAGGACCGAGCAGGCAACGAACAGCTGGCCGGGTTTAACCACCATGTCAATTCCCGCTCTTTTAGGCAGGCAGAGCTAAATATCAGCGACAATTTTTTGCGTTCCCAGATGCCCCAGTTTGAGAGCAAATTTCCGGAGGAAAACGACCCTTTTGAGCTGTTTCTGCGGGTGAATCGGGATCTCAGGGAAGATAACCGGGCCCGGGTGCATGAGATTGCTTCTCAAAGCTCGTCTGAATTTTATCTGGATGAAAGGCCCATGATGCGCAAGCCAAATTCTTCCCAGATGGCTGGTTTTGCTGATCACAGAACATATTATTACCAGGGGGAAAAGGTGGATGAGCAGGTGCATCTGGGCGTGGACCTGGCCTCCACCGCCCAGGCCCAGGTCCCGGCAGCCCATGAAGGGAAGGTGGTCTTTACTGGGAATCTGGGCATATATGGTCAAACAGTGATTTTGGATCACGGCTTGGGATTGCAGACCCTGTACGCTCATTTGAGCAGCATCCAGGTAAACCAGGGCCAGGAGGTGGACAGGGGGCAGAATATCGGGCGCACTGGGACCACCGGCCTGGCTGTGGGAGACCACTTGCATTTCGAGGTTCTGATTTCAGGAACACCTGTGAATCCAGTGGAATGGTGGGACAGCACCTGGTTGGAGCACAATATTTTCAGCAAGCTAAGACCAGATGACAAGGATCAGGATAGTGTAGCAGGAGGGGAGTTGAAAGAAGATTAACTCTAGTCAGGGGACAAGGGACAATTGGCCTTGTCCCCTGGTGGATGGATTAGAGTAATCTGAACTTGTTATCCAGGCTTAAATCGGACTCTGCCTGCTCCAGTTGGGATTGTCCGCCCAGGAGGCTGATGATCCCGGGATCATTCTTAAGGGCCTGGTCCAAGGCCCTGCCGAAATCGTGGAAGTTTTCCTGCCCGGCTTCCAGGATTTCACTCCTTATCCTTTGCCGGTGCTCATCCGTGATGCCGGTCAGATACCTCACCGTGGAGGAAAATCCTTTGGCATCGGGCAGCTGGTAGCTGTCCATATCACCTATAGCCCCTATGACAGCCTTTTCCACTTCCTCCTTGTCCAGCTTTTGGCTGGCGAGATACTCCCCTGAACCCTCGAAAGCCCTCAAGGTGTCCAGGACATTGGGGTCCCTGTAAGATGCAAAGGCCATGACATTGGAGAGGTAGTCGTAACTGCTAAATGCCCCGTATGCCCCGCCTTGAACCCGGATCTTGTCCCAGAGCCAGCTAGCCCGCAGCAATCTGTTAGCAGCCAAAGACGCCCCGTGAAACTGGTATCCCGCTTGATTCAAATCTACAGCCTTGCCCACGTAATTTACCTGGGCCGGGATATACATGGCCTCATTTCCGGGGACACAACTCCATTGCCATCTGCTCCGGGGAATATCTTTCCAGGGTATCTGTTCCAGGAAATTTTCCACCATTTCCGTGTTTTGTTTTAGTTGGGCTTCTTCAGCGGTAAGGTTGAGCAGGAGGGCTTGCCTGTGTACCAGCAGCGAGAGCATGTCTTCCAAGTCCCTACGGACCTGATCCCAATTCTTTTCCACCTTGTCCAGCAGATGCCTGAGGAACAGTAGATAACTTACCCCGGACATATGTTCCTGGGCCCAGTCCGCCTCGCAGTATCTGGACTTGAGACGCAGGCCCACAACCCGGTGTCCAGCTGGGATCAGGGCTTCCTCTACCCCGGCCTTTTCTTCCAGGACCAATTGCTTGAAGCGCTCCTGGTTATCCAGGTTAACGTCCAGAAGAATGTCTCTTAGGATTTCCAACATGTCCGAAACCTTGTCCGGGAGGCACTTGCCGCGCAAAAAAAGCTGACAGGCGCTTCCATCCCCGCTGAATACAGTCTGGGTAAAGGGTGCGGGGCCTATACCCCCGGTAAGCTGTCTGATCCTGGTAGTAAGCCGGGTGTAATCTTCACGGCTGGTTCCCATCTCCAGGAGGCCTCGCCCGAACAAGGGAAGGTAGGAGAGGTATTTCTGGGGCAAGAAATGTAGATCCATGCCCAGATCCAAATAAAATATCCCAGCAGTGGGTTGGGGGTGCTTTAGCACTTGCACGCCCTGAAGTTGCTTTTCCCACCTGGTCACGGTCCGGATCTTCGGATCCAGGTCACTCCTTTGCAGCCTGGGGATCTTGGCCAGTTCCTGGGGATCGTCTGGCTCTTGCTGCCACTGCCTTAGCCTCTGAGTCTCCCGGATCAGCTCCTGGGCCCGGGAAGAATCCAATTTGCTCCGGACTTCGTCCAGGCGCCGGTTTTCCATTTCCTGGATCCTGCTTTCCATCTCCGGGTCCGGTTTTAAGATGACTACTGTTCTGTGTGGGTTCTGTAAGAAATGTTTTTGAATCAGGTTCTCGAACAAATTCTCCCCTTGTTTTACTCGGTGTTTCAGTGTCTTTAAAACATGCGAGAATTCCAGCAGGAGAAAGGGGCTTTGATCGTAGAGCCAGGTGCTCAGGGATCTGAACATAATAACCAACCCCCTGGGAAAGGAACCGGGGTTGTTTTCGCGCAGGGCGAATTCCACACTGTTAAGAGCGGCATCCACTATGTCCGGATCAATGCCGTTTTCGACCAGATCTTGGAGCGTATCCTGGATCAAGGCTTCCACCCGCTCCAGGTTTTCAGGCAAAATGCCTTTCATGCCAGTGGAATAAAACATTTGGCGCAGGTCTGTTTCCAGGCCCGCTCCTGCCAGATCCTCCCCAAGGCCGGATTCGATAAGCCTTTTGCGCAAGGGAGAAGCAGGCATGCCAGTGAGAATGAAGTCCAGAATCCGAAAGGCCAAGTTCTCCTCGGGATCAAAGGTTTCCGGAAGCAACCAGTTTACCGTGAGGTAACACTTGGGATCGCTCTCCAGGGCGGCGCTGTAGCCGCGTTCCAGCCGGTGTTCCAGGATATATTGGGGCTGAGGCTCCACCTGGGAGGGTACGGACAGGGGCTCGAACTGATCCAGGTACTCTGCGATTTTGTCCAGCCTTTCCTGTTCCGGATGATCGCCGTAGATAAATATCCAGGCGTTGGAGGGATGATAGTAACGGCGGTGGAATTCCAGGAAGTCTTCATAAGTCAGGTTGAGAATCTCCTCGGGACGTCCTCCGGAGTCCAGGCTGTAAGGACTATCCGGGAAGAGCGACTGCTGGGAGTATTCCGCCAGGAGACTGTCCGGGGAGGAATAGGCTCCTTTCATTTCGTTATAGACCACGCCCTTGAATTGCAAAGGGGCTTCCTGGGATTTAAGCTCGCATTGCCAACCCTCTTGGGCAAAAACCTCCCTGGGGATGTTCGGAAAAAAGACCGCATCCAGGTAGACATCCATGAGATTGTACAGGTCCTGTTTGTTCTGGCTGGCCACAGGATAGCAGGTTTTATCCGGAAAAGTTATGGCGTTTAAAAAGGTTTGCACCGAGCTCTTTAAAAGCTCCACAAAGGGCTCTTTCACCGGGTATTTGCGGGAGCCGCAGAGCACGGAGTGCTCCAGGATGTGAGCCACCCCGGTGTTATCCGGCGGGGGAGTGCGGAAATTGATGCTGAAGACCTTGTTTTCGTCCTCGTTGATTAGGGACAAAATTTTGGCCCCGGTTTTTGTGTGGATGTATTCCCTGGCCAGAGAGTTGATTTCCGGAATGTTTCTTTCTTCTATTAGTTGGAACTTTTGGTTCTGGTTCACAAATCCTCCTAAAGGGTCATGTTGGGGTCTGGGGTTGTATATACTGGTAAGCTTTCACTGCTTACCCCTTTTCTTGCAGCAAATCAAAATATAAAGCCTAGTAATATTGAGCAATAAACTCAAGCCCGGGCAAAAGGTTTCTGGGGCTTTTGGGCAACGATTTACCGGTCCATTTTTTTCAAGAATAATCTCCTTTCATCTTTACTTTCCAGGTGCATATCGAGGCGGTAAAAGGGAATAAAACTTGACTTAGCTCCTGCGTTGAGACAGAATTTAGGTTTATTTCTTAATATCAAATTTTGGATTTATAAGGACAAAGTAAAGTATGACTGATTTCAAAAAAACACTAAATCTACCCCAAACCACGTTTCCCATGCGAGCCAAGCTGAGTCAAAAAGAACCTCAAACCTTGGATTTTTGGGAAGAAACCGGGGCCTATCACCAGATGATCCGGGCCAGCCAAGATTGTCCGCGCTATGTTTTGCACGACGGGCCTCCTTACGCCAATGGACATATCCACATGGGCACCGCCATGAACAAGCTTCTAAAGGACATGATCATCAAGTCCAAAAATTTTCGGGGCTATCTTGCAGAGTACGTTCCCGGGTGGGATTGTCACGGCTTGCCCATCGAGCACAAAGTGGATCAGGAGTTAAGGGCCAAGGGCAAAGAGGTGCCTCCTCTTACTATACGTAGGTTGTGCCGGGAATATGCCTCCAAATATCTGGATATTCAGCGCCAAGAATTCAAGCGATTGGGGGTTTTCGGCTCCTGGGAAAAGCCCTACCTCACCATGAATCCCGGGTACGAGGCCTCAATTGCCCGGGAACTGGGCAGGTTTATCCAGAATGGGCAAGTGGTCCGAGGGAAAAAGCCCATTTACTGGTGCATGGATTGTGTAACCGCTTTGGCAGAGGCTGAGGTGGAGTATGACATGCATACCTCCCCTTCCATATACGTCTCTTTCCCGGTGCCGGATCCCGGCATAAAGAATGCATTTCCCGAGGCGGACCCGTATAACACCCATGCCCTGATCTGGACCACCACTCCCTGGACCCTGCCCGGGAACCTAGCCATAGCTGTGCACCCGGACCTGGAGTATTCCCTGGTCCGCGCAGGCAACATGGATTACCTCCTGGCTACGGAGCTGGTGGAAAAGTGCGCCCAGGTTTTCGGCTGGCAGGATTACCAGGAAAAGGGCAGGATCAGGGGCCAGAAACTGGAGAATCTAAGGGCCAGACATCCGTTCATGGAGCGAGATTCGCTCTTTGTCCTGGCGGAGTACGTTACCCTGGAGAGCGGTACCGGCTTGGTACATACCGCCCCCGGCCACGGTAGGGAAGACCATGAAACCAGCTTGCGCTACGGCTTGGACATCCTTTCCCCCTTGGATGACAAGGGCCGCTTTGACCACACGGTACCTTTTCTTACTGGCAAGAACGTATTCGAGGCCAATCCCATAGTTATTTCCAAGTTGCAGGAATCTGGGCTTTTATTGGCCCATAAGCAGCAAAGCCACTCCTATCCCCATTGCTGGCGTTGCAAGGAACCCGTGATATTCAGGGCCACCACGCAGTGGTTTATCACCATGGAGGATAACGAGTTGCGCCAGAAAGCCCTGGAGGCGATTCGGAACCAGGTTAACTGGATACCCGCCTGGGGACGGGAGCGCATTTACTCCATGATAGAGCAGCGTCCGGATTGGTGCATTTCCAGGCAGAGGCTCTGGGGAGTGCCCATTGTGGCTCTTTTATGCTCGGAATGCGATTATGTGTATACCGACCCGGAATGGTTCTTTTCCGTGGTCCGGGAATTTGAAAACCACGAGAACGGGTGCGACTATTGGTTCGAGGCGGATGTCCAGGACGTGATGCCGCCTGGACTTACCTGCCCGGAGTGCGGCTCCCGGGATTGGCAGAAAGAAAACAACATCCTGGATGTCTGGTTCGATTCCGGGGTCAGTTTTGCAGCGGTTCTGGAACAGCGCCCTGAATGCTATTTCCCGGCGGATATGTATCTGGAGGGTACGGATCAGCACCGGGGCTGGTTTCATAGTTCACTCCTGGCTGCCATGGGTACCAGGGGAGAACCTCCCTACAAAACCGTGCTCACTCATGGCTACGTTGTGGACGGGGAGGGCCGCAAGATGTCCAAGTCCCTGGGCAACGTGATCTCCCCGCACGAGATTATAGACCAATACGGGGCAGAGATTTTGCGCATCTGGGTTGCTGCAGTGAATTACCAGGAGGATGTGCGCATCTCCCAGGAGATTTTGACCCGGTTGGTGGACGCATATCGCCGCATCCGAAATACCTGCCGCTTTATTTTGGGCAACCTGTACGATTTTGATCCCAACAGGGACAAGGTGGATTTTCAGGATATGTATTCCCTGGACCGTTACGCCCTGCATTTGGTGCAGGAGAAGGACAGAGCCATGGCCCAGGGTTACGAGCGCTTCGAGTTTCACAAGGTCTACCACAACCTGCACAATCTGTGCGTAGTGGAACTCTCTTCTTTTTATCTGGATATAATAAAGGAGAGACTGTATGTATCCGCTCCGGATGATCCAGGGCGCAGGTCAGCCCAGACCGCGCTTAACATTATTCTGCAGGTGCTTTTGAAGAACATGGCCCCGGTGCTTAGCTTTACCGCTGAGGAGCTCTATTACCACCTGCCGCAGAGCCTGCAAGGCAATGCAAAGACCATTTTTGGTTGGAGGCCGGATGTGGGGGATATAGACCCCACGGACAGGGAGGAGAGATCCTCGTGGGAGCTAGTGAGCAGTGTCCGGCAGGAAGTAACCAAAGCCATCGAACCCTGGAGAAAATCCAAGGAACTGGGTCATTCCCTGGACAGCCATGTTGTGGTGTACGCGGATGAGAACAATCTTGCCGCCTTGCAACCCTTCCAAAATCAGCTCCGGGAGATTTTCATAGTGTCCAAGGCCGACCTTAAGCCTATGGAACAGGCCGGGGATAATGCCTATAAAAGCGAGGAATTGGAGGGTTTGTATATAGGTGTGCACCACGCACCCGGTGTTAAGTGCCCGCGCTGTTGGGGGTATAGCGAGGCCTTGAGTGAGGCCTCGGATGAGAACGCTGTTTGTCCTAGATGCGCAGTTGCCCTGGAGGAGTTGGAAGAGTTTAATAGTAAATAGACTATATGGTTCTTGTAGCTAATAATCAGGGAGGAGGTCGTGGCTAATAAGTATAAACTGGTGATAATTCTGGCTGCGGTGATTCTGGTGCTGGACCAAATAACCAAGATCTGGATTGAGAGCAACTTGGCCCTGGGTGAAACCAGGATCATCATACCGGGATTTTTCAACTTGGTGCACGTACTGAACAAGGGAGCAGCCTTCGGTTTCCTGGCGGATCTGGAAGATCCGCTTCGGACCTATTTCTTTATTGCTGCCACGGGTTTGGCCATGGTTTTGGTGATTTACCTTCTAAGAACCGTTCAGCGCCGGGATTATTATCTCTTTTCCGCCCTGGGACTTATTTTGGGTGGTGCTTTGGGCAATATGGTGGACCGGATCCGGCTGGGGCAGGTAATCGATTTTTTGGATTTTCATCTGGGCAGTCATCACTGGCCGGCTTTTAATGTGGCTGATGTGGCCATATCCATAGGTGCTATTCTTCTTATAATTTCCTTTTATGTGAAAAAGCGTTATGCAACCGATTCTGATTGATATAGGGGGACTAAGCATTTATGCTTATGGTTTTTTCTTGGCCACGGCATATCTTTTGGGCATGGCGTGGGCTATGCGTGAAGCGGGACAAAGGGGGTTGGACCAGGGGCTGATTCTGGAGTTCGGCCTGTACGTTCTTTTGGGTGGTCTGATCGGGTCAAGAGTGCTGCATGTAATCTTGAACCCGGAAACCATAACCGGAGGCTTCTGGGGCTTTCTCAGGTTCTGGGACGGGGGATTGGTCTTTTTGGGCGGGGTCTTGGCAGGAGGAGGGATTCTGGTATGGTATCTGCTCCGCAAGAACCAGGAGATTCTTACATGGTTGGATGCCCTGGCTCCGGGAGTAGCTCTGGGAGTGATGGTGGGGTGGGTGGGCTGTTTCTTCGCAGGCTGCGGGTTTGGGAAACCTTCAGATCTACCCTGGGCAGTTACTTTTACCCATCCAGACTCCATGGGGCCACTCTTTGTCAGCTTACACCCCACACAAATCTACCACGTATTAGCGGCTCTCCTTGTTTTTGCCGCCCTGCTCGTTTTGAAAAGAAGACTTAGAGCCCCGGGTCAGCTTACAGGTGTCTTTTTTGTCCTCTATTCTGTTTTTAGAATAGGAATCGATTTTTTCCGGGACGATCATCAGGCCCTGGTTGCATTGCTAAGTACGGCTCAAGCAATATGTCTGATTCTTTTGGCGGCAGGCTTGTGGTTATTGCTGGGTAAAAGCACGGACCAGCGGGTATAGGCTGTATCCGGACGAATCCATTTTTAGCCCTAACTACAGGGAAAATTAATACTGGTTCTGTCAGCAGGGCCTCTTATAGTAATTAAATCCTTGTTCAGGCCCGGGGTTTCTTGAAACAGGCCGTAAAACTCTTTTTAAGGCAGCGCAGATCGAATTCTTCCTGGGAAAGGAAAGCCAACTGAATAAAATCAACAAGTATCTTGTAAAAAAAACCGGGATGTAGTAGTTATGTTCGAAATACCTATAATTGAAACATTGAGAACCACTCCTTGGGCGGTTGTGCTACTAGTGGTTCCGGTTCTGCCCAACCTTTGGGCAATACTGCACATTTTTCGCTGTGACTTTAATACTGGGCAGGAAAAAATGGTTTGGTTAGCTGTTTCAGTATTTATCCCTTTTTTGGGGGGGCTTATATACCTGATTTGGGGCAGGAGGCGAGGAATTAGGGTATGTTGAAGATATACTTTTTCTTGATCCCGGTTTTAGGGCTTTTATTGAACGCCTGCGTCACCACCCAAGCGGATGTGGACCGCTTGCAGGATCAGATAACCGCCCTGGAAGAGGAGCAGCAAAAAAATCAGGAATTAATGCAGCAAAGGTTGGAGGAATACGAAGAGCAATTGGCTCTGCACACCCAGACTTTGGAAGAGAGGGTATCCGAGGTGGAGAGGCCGATGCAGAGCAAACAGGCAGAGCTTTGGGCGGAAATGGAGTCTTTGCGGGTGGATGTGGCTACCCTGAGCGGTGATCTGGAGGTACTGGAAAGGCAAATTTCCCACCTCAGGGATGAGGATCAGGATTGGGGCCAGATAATACAGGATCTTCAAGAAAAGACCAGGGAGTTGGACAGAACCTTGCACACAGTCGTTAGCAGATTGGGCCTGGACTTGCAGGAGGAAGAGACCGCCTTCATTCCGGAAAAAGTTCCTGAGGAAGAGATGGAGACTGCCAGAACCCTTTATCAGCGAGCTTTGGACGCTTTTTACAACCGGGACTATGAACAGGCTCAATCCTTATGGGAGGACTTTGCAGAGAATTTTCCGGAACACGATTTGGTTTCCAATGCGTATTTCTGGCAGGGGGAGGCATTCTATCAAATGCAGGAGTACGCAGAAGCGGTACTAGCCTACCAGGAAGTGATAAGCAACTATCCGGACAGCAACAAGATAACCCCTAGCATGCTCAAGCAAGGAATGTCCTTTATTTACCTGGGCCGGGAAGAGGCAGGGGAGCTGATCCTGAATGAACTGCTTCAAGAGTATCCCGACAGTGCAGAAGCCAAACGGGCCCAGGCCTTTATGTCGGATCAGGATTTATAACCAGTATCTGCGTGCTGCATGTTACAGAAGATGCCCCCGGCATAGTCTGGAGCAAAAGCACACGGGATACTTTTTGATTCCAAGGGGGCGGCCATGACACAAGAAGATAGAAGCTATTCCCGGATAAGTACCAGAATCAAGGCGTATTTGCGCAAAACTGTATTCTCGGATGCCAAGCCCCTGTTCAGCAGTTCCTTGACGGGCGAGGGAGAAGATCAGGCTGTAGGTAATCTGTACGGCTCCCATATTCCCAGGGAGTTGATCAATTTCTTGCAGAACCTGCACGAAAAAGTGGATATGATCCTGGGGCTTTTGAACCGCGAGTCCATACAGGCCGAGTTCCCTATCCAGGCGGAAGTGCTGGAAATAAGCGGAGCCGGGCTGCAATTCATTTCAGACGAGGATTTCGAGGTAGGTGAGCATGTGGAAATGGTTTTGCTCCTCTCCCAGGTTCCTTTGCGGGTTGTGGGATTGGTGGGCCGGATCCACCGCAGAGAAGAATGCCAAGGAGTACCTTTGTGGGTAGTGGAATACACTAGTATCCGAAATATAGACCGTGAAAAAGTGGTGCAGTTCGTGTTCCGGGAACAAAGAGAGCAAATTCGGGGCAAAAAAGAATGAGGATCAGCCCGGACAAATATCCCAGCCTTGCAGATATGTATATGCGGGTTTGTTTGGGAGAAAAGTGTCCCGGATTGATCCATAACATGAACAATTATGTCCATATCCTGGATATGAGGTATGCCCTGCTCAAGAACAAGGTGGACAGCAATTCCCAGGCCATATATTCAAGTTTTTTCCAAGAAATGTCCCGGTGTTCTCAGGGATTGACCGAGTTGGTTTCAGCATTGCGCAAGAACAGCGAGTACACTTTTTATGCCCAGAAGGATCCGGTTCAGCTCAGGCTAAGAGATTATATGGATTGGTGGCTAGAATTTTGGCGCAATGATCTTTTTTTCAAGCACAATATCCGGTGCGATCCGGAAGTAGAGGCTTCGGATATACACATTCAGCTGGTGCCTTTTTATTTGACTCTTTGCTTGGAGCAGGGATTAAAGAATCAGTTGGAGGCCTATAAACAAAAGGACCCGAGAGGTGAGTACAGTCTGGGGATGTCAGCGGATTCGGATCAAGATCAGGTGAGGTTTAAAATTTCTGGCAAAAGTGAGTTGCTGGATGCAGATCCGTGGGAGGAAGGCACGACCACCAAACAAGGACATCTGGGAATGGGGTTGCCAGTAGTGGAGTATATAGCCCGGAGTATGAACTGGAGAACCAGCCTGGAAAGCAAAGCCGGAGAAACAGTGTTTCAGCTGGATGTGCCCAGGAAAAGCTAGGCTTGGTCGGCGCGGAGCTATAAGTCTCAAGTCGCGTTGTGGCAACAAATCTATACGGAGCTTAGATGAGCAGGATAGCAGTTCTTGGCGGAGGCAGCTGGGGTACGACCCTGGCTGATATGCTTTGCGGCAAAGGATTTGAAACCAGAATATGGGTCAGGGAGCCGGAATTAGTACAGGAAATTCGCGACCAGGGGGAAAATACTTGGTTTCTGCCCGGTGTGAAATTGTGCCCGGATCTCATGGCGAGTGACAGCCCGCAGGAGGTCATGCGCGGGGCAGATTACTTCCTGGTGGCCATCCCCACTCAATTCCTGCGTTTCGGTCTGGAGTCCGTCCGGGATCTTTTCCCGCCTAGTCCGATAATTATCTGTGCCAGTAAGGGAGTGGAGCTTAGCACTTTAAAGCCCATGTCCGCGGTTGTGGATGAGGCCCTTCATGGCAGGGATCCCAGGTATGCCATTCTTTCCGGGCCGTCTTTTGCCAAGGAGGTCAGCCAGAGACTGCCCACTGCGGTTAGCCTGGGATGCGCTGACCAAGATCTGGGGCGCCAGCTGCAGGATACCATGTCCACGGATTTTTTCCGCGTTTATGCCAATACCGATTATAAGGGTGTGGAGCTGGGCGGAGCCTTGAAGAATATCATGGCCATTGCCGCAGGAATATCCGATGGATTGGAGTTCGGGCACGATGCCAGGGCAGCCCTGATCACCAGGGGACTTGTGGAAATGGGCCGGTTCGGGGTGGCCCTGGGAGGAAAGGAAAGAACGTTTATGGGTCTCTCTGGCATGGGGGACCTGGTGCTTACCTGTACCGGGGACTTGAGTCGCAACCGCCAGGTGGGGCTCAAGCTGGGCCGGGGTATGAGCCTGCAGGAGATACTGGAAGGTTCCAGGATGGTAGCCGAAGGGGTGAAGACCACGGAATCCGTGTGGCACTTGGCCCGGGAGATGGGAGTGGACATGCCCATCACCGAGCAGATTTACCAGGTCCTGTTCCGGGACAAGGATCCCAAGAGAGCGGTACAGGACTTGATGGCCAGGGAGTTGAAGATGGAGTAGTAGCAGGAGAACAAGCCAGGAGGATTTAAAGCAAGACCTTGATATTTAGACCAGTCATAAACTTACCCCGGCTAGTTCTTTTGTTGGCCCTGGTTTTGATCCTGGCTGGATGCCAGCAGGACATTCCCGGCCTGGACCGCGAGGAACACGAGCTTCCCCGGGACGCTGAGGTCAGCCCGGCTGAGCCGGGCAGCTACGGAGGGGCGTTCGTTACCGCCGCGTCCCAGCAGCCCAGAACTTTCAATCCCTTGGTGGCTGAGGATGCTTATTCCAGCGAGGCCATCAGCCGTTTCCTGAACGGATTGACCAGATATCACCCGGTAAAGGAGGAAGTGGTCCCGGAACTGGCCCGATCCTGGGAGATCCACGAGGACAAGCGCACCATAACCATGAACCTTCGCCGTGGGGTGCGCTGGAGCGATGGGGAGCCGTTCACAGCAGACGATGTGATCTTTACTTTCCGAGCCCTGTTCGACGAGCGCTATCCCAACCGGTACCAGGGGCAGTACACCATTGCCGGAGAGCCCATAGAGTTCCAAAAGCTGGACCGCCATACGGTACGCTTTAGAACCGCAGAGCCTTATGCACCCTTTTTGTACGTTATAGGATTTGTCGGAATCCTGCCCAAGCATGTTTTGCATGAGGCCTACGAAAAAGGGGAGCTGCAGGAGGAGTGGAGCGTACGTACCGCAATGCACGAGCCGGAAAAGCTGGTAGGGACCGGTCCTTTTATGCTGAAGTCCTTCCGGCCGGGACAAAGAAGCGTATTCCAGCCCAACCCCCATTACTGGAGGGTGGATAAAAAGGGCCGCAGACTCCCTTACGTGGACTACTTCATTAACCGCTACGTCCAGGACCGCAACACTGAAACCGTGCTATTTGCCTCGGGCCAGATAGATATGGCCTCCATACAGCCAGGGGATGTGGTAGGGGTGCGTCGCAACGCCGACTTGCACGACTACCAGGTACTCCATCGCGGACCAGCTTCAGGGATCAGGTTTATCTGGTTCAACCAGAAGCCGGGAACCAACGACAAGGGAGAGCCCTACGTGGAGCCGCACAAGCTGGAGTGGTTCACAAGCAAGAATTTCAGGCAGGCCATTCTGCACGGTTTCAACCGCGAGGGCCTCATCTCCAGTGTTTATTTCGGCCGCGCCGAGGTTTTGGACAGCATAATCAGCCCCGCCAACCAGCGCTGGCATAACCCGGACGTGCCCAGGTATCCCTATGATCCGGAGCGGGCTAGAGCTCTGTTGCAGGAAGATGGTTTCAAATATGACCGTGATGGCACCTTGAGGGACGAACACGGCAACCCGGTTGAGTTCGAGCTTTTTGCATCCGAGGGTGACGACGTTACTCCCCAGATACTGTCCACATTCCGGGAGAACATGCAGGATCTGGGCATCAGGGTAAGTATTCGCTACATGGACTTTGGGACCATGGTGGCCAGAGTGAGTCGGCACTTTCAGTACGAGGCCGCCATGATGGGATTCACCGGCGGACCGGATCCTTCAGGGGGCAGGTCCATCTACCTAAGCTCCGGCAGGCTCCATCTCTGGCACCCGGAGCAGGAGGAGCCACATACCGAGTGGGAAGCAAAGGTGGATGAACTGGTCTATGCCTCGGAACAGGCCTTTGATCTCCAGGAGCGGGTGGAGTACGTCCACCGCATGCAGGAAGTCTTTTCCGAGCAGCTGCCCTTGTTATACCTGTTAACACCGCACACCTACGTGGGCATTAAGAACAAGTGGGAGAACGTGAATATTCCTCCCATGGGCTCGGCTATCTGGAATATAGATGAACTGTATCTGGATTGGGAGCAGTGATGCTTGCGTTTATTATCCGGCGCATCCTATCCGCTATTCCCATCCTTTTCGGGATATCCCTCCTTGTTTTCATGCTCATGGCAGTGGCCCCTGGGGATTTCCTGGACGTGGCCAGGACCCAGGAAGACATCCCTGCGGAATATATCGAGCGTATGGAGGAGGAGTTCGCCCTGGGGGAGCCCTGGTACCACAGGTACGCGATCTGGCTGGGTAACGTGGTCCAGGGCAATTTCGGGGAGTCCTGGATCTACCGGGTGCCGGTCACGGAGCTTCTTGCCCAGCGCATCCCGGCTACGCTGGTTTTGTCCGCTTTGTCCATCGTGTTCGCCCTGAGCGTCTCCATCCCTTTGGGAGTGCTGGCGGCTATATACAAGGATTCCCTGTTCGACCGGATAACTTCCTTGTTTGCCTATGCCGCACTTTCCATACCCGAATTCTTCCTGGCCCTGCTGGCGGTGATGCTGGCTGCTCAAACGGGGTGGTTCCCCACTGGCGGGCTAACCTCGGTGGAGCACGAATTCATGTCTTTTTGGGGACGCATGGCGGACTACGCCCATCATCTGGTGCTGCCCACCATAGTCCTGGGCATGGGCAGCGTGGCCAGCTACATGCGTATCATGCGGGGCAATTTCCTGGACCACATTCGGGCGGATTACGTAACCACTGCCCGTGCCAAGGGCGTCCCCGAGGGACAGGTCATGTTCGTGCACGTGCTTCGCAACGCCATTAATCCCCTGGTAAGCGCATCCGGGTTTATCCTAGCCACGCTTTTGTCCGGTTCCATACTGGTGGAGAACGTTATGAACTATCCCGGACTGGGCCAACTCATTTTCGAGGCCTTGATGCGTCAGGATGAATTCGTGGTAGTAGCCGCAGTGATGATGGGCTGCGTGATGCTCATGATCGGGAATCTGATAGCGGATCTGCTCCTGGCCTGGTCCGATCCCAGGATAAGGCTGGAGAAGGAGTGAGTGGTTCAGTGAACGGTTTCCGGTGTAAGAGTAAGTAGTTGGGATTATGCTCAGATACCTGGTGCAAGAGATTATCCGGCGCCCCCTGGGGATAGGCTGCCTAATAGTTCTGGGGTTTTTGTACGCCTGCACCATTTTTTCCCAGTTCTTAGCCCCGTACTCGCCCACGGATCAGGACCTGGAAAAAAGCTACCATCCCCCTACCCGGATCGTGATTGAAGATTGGCGACCGCACGTGCAGATATATGAACAGGTGGATCCCTCTGCAGCGGAATACGAGCCAGTGGAAGGCAAAACCGCTCCCATCAAGTTCTTTTCTTCCGGGGAAGAGTATCGCTTTTGGGGAATTGTTCCGGCTGAAACGCGCCTTTTCCGGGTGGAGGAACCGCACCGGGTGTACCTGCTGGGCAGCGACGGCACCGGTAGGGACGTTTTCTCCCGCCTTCTGTACGGGGCCCAGGTGTCCCTAAGCATCGGCTTCATCGGAATCATGATCACCATGACCCTGGGGTTCCTGGTGGGTGGTGTGGCCGGCTATTACGGGGGATGGGTGGATTTCATGGCCATGCGCTTGGTGGAGTTCATTATCGCGGTGCCCTCCCTGTATCTCTTGATCGCCCTGCGCGGGGCCCTGGCTCAGCACTTTGAGCCGGAGCAGATGTATCTGGTGATCGTGGTCATTCTCTCCCTGATCGGCTGGGCAGGAGCGGCTAGGATTATCAGGGGCATGGCCCTGTCCCTTAGGGAGAGGCCCTTTGTGCTGGCAGCCGAGGTCATGGGACAGAGCAGTTTCCGAATTCTTTTTAGGCATTTTCTGCCCAACCTGGCCAGCTACCTCTTGGTGGCAGCCACCCTGAGCATCCCTGCCTTTATTTTGGCCGAGGCCTCGCTCAGCTTTCTGGGCCTGGGCATCCAGGAGCCAGGTACGTCCTGGGGGCTCATGCTGCAACAGGCCCAGGAGCTAAAGGTTTTCACCCTGAATCTCTGGTGGCTATTCACCCCAGGGGCTGCTATATTCATAACGGTTATCACCTTTAATATGCTGGGGGATGTTCTGAGAGATGTGGTGGATCCCAGGCAGCAGGTGGTTAGGCGTTAAGTATGGGAATATGGGGGTGTGTTGGGAGTCGTTTTCAGTAGCCAGCGACCAGATGTTGCTGAAGCTTAGAATTTGGAATTTGTGAAGGTAAAGTGTGATAATTATGCATCCGGGTGAGGGAGGGGGTAATAATCGGTTTGAAGCCAGGCTTCTGGAAGTGCGCAACCTGTGCATAGATTTCGAATCCTACGGGGAGTTGCACCGGGCTGTGGACAATATCTCCTGGGGATTGGACCGGGCAGAGGTGCTGGCACTGGTAGGGGAGAGCGGCAGCGGCAAGAGTGTTACCGGGTTGGCCCTGACCAGGCTTTTGCCCCCGCTCCCGGGCTGCAGGGTGCAGGGAGAGATCCTGTACCAGGGACGGAACCTAGCCTCCTGCTCGGATAGGGAAATACGCACCTACCGGGGCAGGAATATAGCCTATATCTTCCAGGAGCCAGCCACCGCCCTGAATCCGGTATTTACCGTGGAGTACCAGATGGCAGAGGCCATCAAGCTGCATCGTCCCGAGGTGCGAGACGTGCGCGGTGAGATTATCCGGGCCCTGGACCTGGTCCGGATCCATGAACCGGAAAAGCGCTTTCAGGATTATCCCCACCAGCTAAGCGGGGGAATGCAGCAAAGGGTGATGATAGCCATGGCCTTGGCCTGCAACCCTGATGTTTTGGTTGCGGATGAACCCACTACCGCCCTGGACGTAACCATCCAGGCCCAGATTATGGATCTGCTCAAGGAGCTGAGAAGCAGATTGGGAATGTCCATTCTGTTGATTACACATAACTTCGGGATAGTAAGCGGTTTCGCGGATAAAGTAGCGGTAATGCGTCAGGGCAGGATAGTGGAGAGCGGGGAAACGGAGCAGATTTTAAAGAGCCCGGAACACCCCTATACCCAGGCCCTGATGGAGTGCATACCTGTGCTGGGAAGAAAGCTCCGCAGACTGCCCACTATTGATTCCCAGTAGTAACACTGGGTTGCCCAGATCTATACAATTATCCTCTCCTGATCATCTCCCCCTGGACAAAGAAGCCACCGGCACCAGGGAGACATAAGAAGAGCAATAGGAGCCAGGCGCTTGTTGGGCTATGGTTTCATATTGGCTCATGTGCCTCCCCAATGCACTTGGGCTACATTCCAAAAACAAAGGATATTGCGGCTTCATCTCCTCTCTTGAGGATTTAAATTCTTGAGCATGCAATGGCATATTAATTGCAGATTATAAGAGAAATTAGATAGAGCTTATAGTTTGAGCAATCTACCAGGTCATTTTCACTACTTGGGGTTAGGTTCAGGGTGATATGCAGGAATATGCCCAAACCGTGCCCCTCTGAGTTCCAGGGAATAACCATTTACATGAAACCGCTGGAGAAACATATGTCCCGGAAAACACAGTTATTCAACTTGGACCACGGGTTGAGTGAGACGGAACTGGACAAAGTTGTGCAAGCCTACAAATCCATCACGAAAATCAGAAATAACTTTCAGCATGCTCTCGAGGTTGCCTCTAACGAGGAGGAGACACGATTGATGCTGGTGCAGGCTGGTCAGGAAATGGTAGCAGCCGCACAAGCCCAAGATCTGGACTTCGAAACCTATAGCCAGATCATGGAGGCCGTTAACAATGACGAGGATTTGAGAAGGCAACTTGCCCATAAACTGAAAGAAAAATCCAGTTGTTGAAGGGCAACAGTCTCATACTTTAACAAATCCTAAAAACCCAGGAAAGAGTATGATGGTTCTTGTTGAGCCACTCGTACCTTCCTGTTTTACATAAAACCCTCCTGATGCACGAAGCCCTCCTGGATAAGGAGGGCTTCGTCTTTATCAGGAACAGTTAAACACTTTCCTGGCTACTCTGCAAAAGACAAATCAATAAAAGTCCGAGAGCAATTCTTGGTCCTGATCAACATGATATGCAATGCCTCGGTATGTATCTTCATCCAGGCCGGATGCTTCTATCGAGCTGACCATTTCCTCTAGTGCTTGAGTCCTTAAATCCTGGTACTCCTCCTCTTCTGCCTCGTGTATCTTTCGAGTATATTCTAGCCTTATCTCTTGAACCTTCTGTGAAGCTTCTATAAAAGATATTAATTCTTCTCTTTCTATCTCATCCGCCTCTAATTCAGTTTTTTCATCGATTTCATCTTCAAATACATCATCGTAATGGCTTTCTGCCCCAGAAATTTTCGCCCCACCTACAGTAAGTCCAACAACCAAACAAAATACCCAAAACAATTTTTTAGGGTTCATCATAATTAACCTCCTTTCAAGAATAAACTGTTTAATACAGCTGAAAGAAAGCATTTATCATGCCAGATATTCTAATATATCAAACAACCCTGTTTTTTTACATGATTTTTCTTTAAGATAACCCCCTTTCAGGGTGCACTTGCAAAAAACTAGCAATAAAAATTTCAAAAAAACAGCATTTTAACTTTCTATTTGTAATGACTATTGATCATTGACTACTACCTACTGCAACTGCCAAAAGTCCTTTTTACAGTTGCATCCTTCCAGGATGATATTGTCATTAGATATTTTTTTAGGCTAACCTA
>CAZNYT010000008.1:0-53254 GCA_964577315.1 uncultured Desulfovibrionales bacterium | reverse complement strand
TAAAAATGTATTTGGGTATTCTCAATACTCGGCCTAAAACAAAAAGCTTTTCTTAAATTGCAATAAATTATATACTTTTATAGCTTTATTCACAACATAGCAATGGAAAATAATTGGCTTATCTGTAATGAATAAGGTAGGAGAAACAGTAGATGGTTCAAAGTGCAGAGGTCTTTTATATGTTGGCAGAAACGTGTTATTAGCTCTCTTCTCATTCTTGAGTGGAAAAAATCACATTCATTTTTTCCACTAGTTCGGTCATAGCTTTAATTGTCCCCAAAAAGTCCTTGTTTGCTCCTTTCCCAACAGTTTACCCTTTTGGAATACATTGTAAAGCTTTCAAAGCATTTTCTTTTGGGCGCGCTACACAACTCCTGGGTAAAAGGCTATCCTACGGGCATTCTCTTTTAAGGGAGCGAGTAATTCTTGCAGTTCCGCATCCTCAAAATCCTGGAATAAGCGTCCTTGGGCGGCAAGGGCTTCCACCTCGGGAGGGCTTGAACAGTCGACTATGGCCACGGTTACGGTATGCGATTTTTTGTCATAAGACTCATCCTTTTTTTGCAAGCACTTATTCTGGATTGCTATCAAAATGATTTTAATTTGTTCCGCTTATATCTATTCCTCAAACAGAAAATACAATTGCTCCGGTTTAACAAAGAAAGGTTTAACTACATGCACTGAGCAACACTTTGCAGATACCAACCTCGGAGAAGTAAGCACCAGGATTTAACGCCAGTATTCCGGTTTTTCCCCTTCAGTCTGGCAACAATCTCCTGATGCTTCGTGTTCCGCTGGGCATTTTGAACATCCCGCATCATCAAGATCCGCCCAAGGTTCCCTGGGCACTTCTTTACGCTTGCCCCGGCGCAGTGCAAATCGTTCGTCCTCTAAAGCCCGTAACAATCCGGAAGACATGGCAATGACCACCAAAGAAAAGGGAATAGCCGCCATAATTACCGCAGACTGGAGCACTTCAAGCCCTCCTGCCACAAGCAGCACTGCTGTTAGCAAAGCTAAGATAAGGCCCCACAACACCTTGTGCACCCGTGGAGGGTCCGGGTTACCTCCTGAGAGAATAGTGTTAACCACCAGGGTTCCTGCATTGGCAGAGGTAATCAGAAAAGTAGCAATGAGTACCAACATGACCACAGAAACCGCCACGCCCAAAGTGCCCAGATCCAACCCCTCCAGCATAGCAAACAGGGCCACGGCTATATCCTCTTCCACAGCCTCCACTATCCCTTTGGAATGAAACAACTCTAAATAGAGTGCAGAACCACCAAACAAGCCCAACCAAACCATTGTGACCAGTGTGGGCGTTAATAAAACCCCAACTACAAATTCCCTGAAAGTTCTACCCCTGGAAATACGGGCTATAAACATGCCCACAAAGGGTGACCAGGCCAGCCACCATCCCCAATAGAAAACAGTCCACTCAGACTGCCAACCATCGTCCTGAGTAGCATGGGTATATAGGGTCATGGCCAGGAGATTCTGGATATACTCCCCTCCAGCCTCTACTGTCATGGCTACCAAATGATGGGTAGGGCCCCAAATTAAAAGAAAGAGCATGGCTCCCACGCAGAGCCATAGGTTCATTTCGGACATCCAGCGCACACCGCGCTTGACTCCGGAGACTATTGTTAAAACGGCTACCCCCATAATAATAGCAGTAACAATCATCTCCAGCGCCAGGGTGGGCTCCAGGCCGAATATTGCCTCCAGACCCGAGTTAAACTGTTGGACCCCTAGTCCCAAGGTGGTAACGATCCCGAAAACTGTGCCGAATACTGCCAGTGTATCCACTATATCACCAGTGGTCCCCCGGATTCTCTCTCCTAGAATAGGATAAAGCGCGGAGCGAATGGTTAAGGGAAGATCGCGGCGAAAGGCAAAATAACCGAGCACCAGAGCCACAAAGGAAAAAATCGCCCACCCATTTAGCCCCCAGTGGAAAAAGGTTATTTTCAGGGCTACGGTAGCGGCCTCAGCCGTACCACCCTCCTCTACAAAGGGGTTCCCCTGAAACTGAAGCATAGGCTGTGCCACTGCCCAAAAAATAATGCCCACTCCCATTCCCGCGGCAAAGAGCATGGCCACCCACGAAACGAATGAAAACTCCGGACGCTCATCATCATGGCCCAGGCGCACATTCTTGTAATGACCCACACCCAGCCAGATCATGAAAAAAAGCAGAAATGAGACCAAAAGAACATAGTACCATTTCAAAAAAGGATCCAAAAAATCCCGTGCTGTAGCCAGCTGTAACTCTAGTGCTTGGGTATAGTACGCCCCGTACGAGAGTGCTGCTAGCACTACAATGCCAGCCATGACTGTAAGCCGGACATTCATACCCTTTAACCAATCCCATTCGTGGATATGTGCCATCCCACTACCTCTGTCTTATCCATCAATTTAGTGAAATCATTCAGGGGGGCACCCCAGTTTAGTCTGAAAATGTGATTTTTTCTATCCAGCTCAGGTCCGGATCTTTGGCATAGAAATAGGCGTCAATGGCTTCTGCGAGCACCGGGAATAAGGGCTTGTTTTGCAAGCGACAGGTTTGCGTCAGGCTGAGTATGCGCTCCACCCAGCGATCACCTGATACGCTTTCCGTTCCCAGACTGCGTTTTCGCCAAAGGACTCCTCTGCGTAGCAGTCTTTCAGCCAGATTGTTCGTAGGCCCAACACCTTCGATCACAAGGGTGACACGGAAATTGCCCTCTACAGGGACAAACAATGCTTCAAGGTGTGCCTAACTCCGTCTTCCGCAGATACATTCATGGAAGTATTGCTTGGCTTGAGTTGTTCTTGATTCTTACTCCTTAGCTGTACTCCGCGGAAAAATGCTCATAAAACTCCATGAAGTACTGGTTGACCAAAATTTGGCCTCTTCCCGGACGGAGTCCAATTCCTTATGCATCTTCTATCCATTCCTGGGAAAAATCCCCTACATTCTCCTGGATATGGGCCTTGATCTTGTCCAGCAGCCTGGACTCTATCTGGCGGATCCTTTCCCTGGTGATCCCGTACTTTTCGCCTATCTCGCGCAGGGTCACCGGGGTTTCGGCCAAGAGCCTCTGTTCGATGATGTCTCTTTCCTTATCGATAAGCTTAGGCCTCAGCTCCTGGATATTCTCCTGCACTATCTGGGCGGTCTTTCCCCGTTCCAGGATCTCCTCTGCCCCCTCTTCTTGGGAGGGAATGGTGTTCATGGGAGTAACATCGGAATCCTCGGTATAGGGCATATCCAAGGAGAGGTCGTGCTGCCCCATCCTCTGGGACATCGCGACTACATCGGACTCCGAGACATCCAGGTTCTGGGAGATGGCGTCCGGATCTGCAGTGATCCCTATTGACTCCAGCCTCTGTTTTTCCTTGCTCAGATTGTAGAACAGCTTGCGCTGGGCCTGGGTGGTGCCCACCTTGACCATACGCCAATTATCCATGATGAACTTAAGGATGTAGGCCCGGATCCAGAAAGAGGCGTAATAGGAAAATTTGATCCCTTTGTCCGGATCGAATTTTTTCAAGGCCTTCATAAGACCCACGTTGCCCTCTTGAATAAAATCTAGGACATTTTTCCTCCACTTGCGCTGGAACTCCATAGCGATTTTTACCACTAAACGCAAATTGGAGGCTATCAGCCTGAAAGCCGCCTCTTGATCGCCCTGATCCCGGAATTGCCTAGCAAGATCGAATTCTTCTTCCGCGGACATAGTGGGAAACTCGCTTACCTGGCGCAAGTAGATGCGCAGGGCATCCATGGGCACTGGAGTGTTGTCCGGGAATGAGGAGGTACCTTTGCTCAGAGCGCTTTGAAGCTTCTGAGAAATTTCCTTCTCGCTAAGCTCCTCATTGTTCTCGATTTGTTCCTGCTGATTCTTTTTATCTTTGCTCATTGTTTTTCTCACTCTAAAACTACAACGAAACTTATTATCCAAAGGTCCGAGGGTACGAGTTGCCATAATAGTAAGGCTATTTATAGAGCCATGGTTACATTACCAAGTTTCGTTGTAGTAATGGCTAGTTTTTATATGTTTGAAGGTAACTATTCACCAAATCTTTTTAGGTGCCGTGCCTAGAGCTAGCGCTTTTCTAGGCTTGGCTTCCGGGGGTATTCCTGCCCCCACCGGACTCTTATCCCGGTTCACTTTTCAAAAATAGATGCAAAATAGAGGCTTTTGCTGAAGCCTTATGGTTATTGATTTGGGTCAGCTATCTTGTTTGTTTTTTTCACAACCTCCGCTACACCTAATCCCTTTTCTGTAAGGCTGCGGCTACCTTATTTATTTGTTCCAGGTTGTGCTCTAGAATGCTTTGGGGACAACCGGGCATGAAGATTTTGGGTTCCGGCTCGCTTCCGCCCTCAATCAGCATCCTTAGAAAAGAATGTATTTGACCAGAAACAAAGGAAATCACCTGAATTTCCCCGGCTATGAGAATCTCATGCCAAAGCCTTGATATTGCGCCGCAGATCAGAACTTCTATGCCCAGATTGGAGAGTTTGCGTATCATGGCCAGGCCGTCCAGATCAGAAATGTCCACATGCTCTAGAATTGCGATCTCTTCCCGGGTCAGGTGCACAACCACGATTTCGCCTGAAGCATCAAATACCGGGGCCACTAGGTCATTCCATTTGCAAACAGCTGCTTTCATAGCCTGAACTCCTGATAAATAGGAACAAGCATTAAATGTGCCATTGAAGTGGAGAGAGTTCGCCAGCCTGAGAGGCTGAAAAAACCTGTATTCTGCACATTAGCTGTTTTTGTTGTTTGTTGCATGAACGAAACAAAGGCATGAGTTAATGTTGCAACAATGCTACACAAAGAAGGTGTACTGGTGGAGGGGAAAGAAAGCTAGACAAGAATGTCTAGGGGATAAGTTGAGACATGAAGATAAGATCTAGGCAAGATCAAAAGCGAATTGTCAAAAAGTAGCACCAAGAAATAGGAAAAATTTTGGGATCAGAAAAAGGTAGAAGAACCCTATTCTGCTTTCAGGCCCAACCTTTTGATTAGCCGATTGCCAGGCCAGATGGGAACAAATTTGCCTTGACTCTCTTTTTTCAAGTCGATGATTCTGTCCATCAGAGTTTTGGTTTTACATCCTTTTTTCATCCAGGTCGGTTCGATCGGTACGCAGAAAATAATTGGCGTTATACGGTTTTCTGAGTTTATTTTCATCAAAGCTCCAGGTGATATCCCCGGCATTGTGGTTTTTGGGGTGTACCTGAATGTCAAAGCCTGGGGATACCCGGCTGTATAGGAAATAAGGCTCTTATATTACTTTTTTTCAACTCGGCACAGAAGGGCTGTATGCGGCCAGCTTCCGATTTCCGGGCTGCAGTGCTCCGCGTCCATGGGACAGAGCATGTTGGCATTGGACTTGAAAACCCCGAAAAGTTCAGGCTTTTCTTCCTCTTTTTCCGGGAACCACCAACCGTGCTGGATATCCACCATCTCCCGGTGCATTATAGTGGAGGTCTTAAGGCGCATCTGGATCTTGTCCTGGGGCGAGGCCACGTTAACCCAATCATCCTCCTGGACTCCGTATTTTTCCGCGGTATCCGGATGCATCCAGGCCAGGGGATCCGGGACCTGTTCCCGGGCGGATTCTATCTGGCGCTGCTCGGAATGATACATGGGCATGAACCGACTGCCGGTAATCAAGACCAGGGGATACTCCTGGGTTAATTCCGGTTTTCCTTCCGGGGTCCACAAGGGTTCCTTGTATTCAGGCAATGGATCGCACCCCATGTCCTCGAAAACAGAGGAATAGAGCTCCACCTTGCCTGAAGGGGTACCGAAGCCGTATTCTTGATATCTTTGGTATTTGCCCTCCCCGAAAAAACCGTATTCCTCCACCAGTTCCTGAAAGGTGTATCCGGTGGGTTCCAGGCAGTAGTTGTAAGCCTCCTCCAGGTCCTGCCAGGGCCAGTCGTTTTCCTGCCCCAGGCGCAGCCCCAGGCCGCGGTAGAACTGGTAGGTGTCCTTGCGTTCAAACATGTAATCCAGCCCCGGGGGACAGGCCATGCAGAAGCCCCCAGTGGTCCAAAGCTCCGGCTGCTCCACTGTGGTGGCCGAGGGGAAGACATAATCCGCAAGTGCAGCTGAGGGGGTCATGTAATATTCCATGACTACGTACAGATCCAGGGCCTTGAGGGCCTCGTAGGTCAACTGGGTTTCAGGGAAGGAGAGCAAGGGATTGCTTGCCACTGAAAGCATGGCCCGCACCGGGTAGGGCTTGTCCGTAATAATTGCGTTGAACACCTCGCGGGCGTGGGCCACGCAGGTCTTGTTCATGGACGGGGGGCTGACATATCCAGAGGGGAGTTTCTCGTTGTTCTTCAAATTCTCTTCCCAGCCAGGAAATCCAAAGAAAGGATACTTGTCTGCCCCGATTTGTTTATCCCTCTGCTTTCGGCTTATGGCATCGCTTCGGACCAGGTCGAGCTCTCCCCGTACTTTTGCCGTTTCCGGGCTCTGACTGAATGTCTCCCCTCCTTCAACCTCCAGGTTGCCGGTTATCGCCCTTAGTATAGCCCGGGCCCGGGCACATTGGGTGGAATTTATACCCTGCTTGTCCATACCCACGCCCCAAGGGATCACTGCCGGCTTGGTCCTGGCGTACAGGCGGACAGCTTCCATTATCTGATCCTTGGGCAGCCAGGTTATTCGGGCCACTTTTTCCGGTGTGTATTTTTCCACTGCTTTCTTTAATTCCTTGAAGCCGATGGTCCAGTTGTCTACAAATTCCCTATCGTACAGTCCTTCCTGAATGATTATATTGATCCATGCCAGGAGCAGGGCCAAATCGGTGCCAGGTCTTATCTGCAGCCACATGTCAGCCATCCTGGCTTCCTCGGTTTCGCGTGGGTCGATGACTATTAACTTGGCACCCTGTTCCCGGGCGTGCTGCAGGGCAGGAAAGGAAAGCACCGGCGAGGACTTGGATGGGGCCCGGCCCCATAACACCAGGCATTTGGCATTACGTTCTTCTCCCCGGGCCATGCCACCGTAGGTGGCGTATTCAGTGGCATAGCTGGGGCACATGCAGATATTGCTCACTCCGGATACATTGGGAGAGCCAAAGAGGTTAAAGAAGCGCTGGCAATCCCAGTGATGGGTACGGCTGGTGCCATCGGTGAAAGCCAAGGTTTCCGGACCGTGCTTGTCCCTTTGCTCGGCTATTTTTTCAGCCACCTCATCCAGGGCCTGTTCCCAGCTAATCCGAGTCCATTTGCCCTCGCCGCGCTTCCCGGCCCTTTTCAGGGGGTAGTTTATTCGCTCCGGGTGGTGGATGTGCTCGGGCATGAGCAGACCGCGTTCGCAGATTAAGCCCCGGTTTACCGGATGGTTCGGATCCCCTGTAACCTGAACCACCTTGCCGTTTTTCATATGCAGAAGTATGCCGCACCTGGGATGACATAACCCGCAGTAACTTCTGCGGGTTTCATCCTTGTTCCTGGTTACCTGATCCGGATCGTAGGCATAAAGGGGAATACCCATGCCACTCAAGGCCAGTCCCCCCGCTGCCAAGGCGGAACAATGCAAGAATTTTCTTCTGCTAAGGCTCATGACCCTCTCCCTGATATTGTTGTTATGGTGGAAAGTACGGTGAATAGTTGCTAGCTTTTTTTAAATTAGGAAGGCCTGGGAAGGCAAGAAAAAACAAGCCCTAATTTCGAGCCAAAACAGATTGCTGGACAACAGTCTGCAGGAAATATTGGATCGATATCCTGAACTGCCCCCGGTTTTTGGCAAGTTACAAGTATGCAGATTTTGTGGGTTATCATTTGCTCTGTGGCGGTTTATTGGGTTTTATAAATAAGTGCAGGACGTTACACAGGCCGGTATATAGCCCTCAGAATGGTTACTGCGGTTATTTGGTTGTAAGGATAGGTGCCTAGTCAGGCGGCTTTTTACGAGTAATGAATTCTACCACACCCATGCCGAAGAATACTTCAACCAGGATCATCAATGCCAGATGTGGGCTGCGGATCAGCTCGGGACATGCGCTGGTCGTGTGAACACTGCTTCGACTGCACAGGCCTGGAACGCTCCCTTAAGCTGACCGCCCTGGCCAGGCAGCATTCAGGCCGGTCGGGTTGTTGCGCTCTCTTCTTGACTTTTGCCCCATGCCTTTTGCCTGCTTTGTACATAGAACTTAACTTAACCACTTAAAACTTAAACACTTTCCCCTTGATCATTCTTGATTTTTCTGCTCAAACAACACTAATAAGAAAAAACCGATACCAGGTGAGTTCAGTTCTGTAGCAGCGGGCCGGTAAGGCAAAAGCACAGGTTCTGCTGCTGTCCTCGGCAGTCTCCGGTGCATTTGATCAACATTCACAGCATGACTGCGATAATAAAGAGGTTGCTTCATGCCCATCCCTGATTTCCAGAGCATCATGCTCCCCCTACTCAAGCACATCTCCGACGGCAAGGAATACTCCAACCATGAAATCACTAATGCTCTGGCCCGGCATTTCCGGTTGACTCCTGAAGAACAGAAAGCCCTTCTGCCCAGCGGCGGCCAGAAAGTATTCAACAACCGGGTGGCCTGGGCCAAGGCCCATTTAAAAATGGCCGGACTTCTGCATAACCCGAACCGGGGAGTATCTGTAATTACTGACAGAGGACTTGATTTACTGAAACAGAGCCCGGAACGCATTGACCTTAAACTGCTGAAAACATTTCCCCAGTACCTGGAAAAAGCTGGACAGAACGCAACTATTCACCATTTTTTGTCCAAAAAAATTAACTGAACTGCTCCATTCGCTTAAAGAAAAGAACCTCACGCCCGGGCCTCTCGGCCCTAGAGGCGCCGAGCCCGCTGAGAGAAGAGCAAGAGGAGGATTTAATATTCATATCCACCGGGCCGGTGTATATGAATAACAAGCTCCACCGAAGGGGGCGAGAGTCCTTTTCATTGCCCCGGCTCAGGGCAATGGAAAAAATTCTCTTATCTCTGAGCTCTCAGCGCCTCTAGCGAAGCGGGCGAGAGACAAAATATCTTGGGCTTGTGCCGAAGCAGTTCATATATGTTTTAAGCCTTTTCTCGTCTACGTACGCTTAATTCGAAAGACCCAAAAAGATTTGGTGAAGAGTTACATTTCAATGATCAATAATCCGGAGGAATTTTTCAAATAGTACTCATCACTCACGACTCACGACTCACGACTCTCAAACCTCGGGCCACTTACCCTGTAAGCGTCCAAACAGGTACACCTACCAAGGTGTGCAGATCTAGAAGGATGAGATCTAGCTAAGTTTGATTTTGCTGTGAACTACGGCTATGCAACGACAATAGTCTCTTTTACATCCAGAATAGATCACCATTCCAAGGAATCATTTGATAGGAAGCTGGGATTATCTATGGGCACGTTAGTCTGACTCTATAAAAACTGCATAGGAGAATAGTATCAAAAAGTGTTGCACGTATCTATCTATAAGCTTTGCAAGAACAGGCTTTAAAGTTCTCCACACTGGAGCAAACAGCTCTACTACAGTCCCCAAAGTTAGCCATCAGAATGGATGATTTATTTAAAAATCAATGTCGATGAACCAAATTGTAAATCTTAAAATAAAGCTTTTTTACAATTCAGGCTGGTTGAGACCGGAAACCTCTTCTAGAGGCAGGCAAAATGCCAACCCGCCTTGGGGATCGTCCAGACGTAACCATTCAGGGGGGTAAAAAAATCAAAAATCTGCCCTAAAACCTATGTCGCCTAGAATTGGTTTATGGTAAAGCCTTCTCCAACACCAAGGAGGAGGCATTTTGGCAGAAAAACAAGTTATCCGGGGTCGAGTCATTGGCCCTGAGGAACTGGAAACCATCCGTCACTTTGTCCAGCTGTACTGGAACAAAGGTCGTACAGAGATTTCCAAGGCCCTTTGCCGGTACTGGGACTGGAAGCAGCCCAATGGCTGGCTCAAAGACCGGGCCTGCCGGGATATTTTACTTACGCTGAACAGGCAGGGTGCAATTGAGCTGCCTGCAGGACGACATCCAGGACCTGGCGGTAAAAAGATCGTTCATTCCCAGAGAATGCTTTTTGAAGCCATGCCCCTGGAAGGACCTGTCTCTGAATTTGGCTCTTTGACAATAACCATGGTCCGCAAGACTTCTTCCGAGAAGCTTTGGAACCAGCTGGTTCATGAGTATCACTACCTGGGCAAACCCCATATTGTAGGCTCACATCTCAAGTACCTGGCTTTTCTTGAGGGTCAGGTGGTGGCCTGCCTTGGATGGGGCTCTGCCGCCTGGAGAGCAACAGCCAGGGATACCTACATAGGCTGGGACGAAGAAACCAGAAAGCGTAACCTCCATCATGTAGTTTAACTTTTACATCTAAACTGGTCAATTTTCGATTATCACAATCACCCCGAATTCCCCAAATGCCCAGGTTTAAAACGAAGTTTTTGCACTTGAACTCCTAAAAAATTTATGCCAAGCAGCTTTAAAACTTCCATGGCGCAACTATGTCCCGCGTCCACAAAAGCAATACCCCAGATTTCCCCACAAAAGAAACTTGTGACCAATCCAAGCGAATGAGCCCAAAGAACAAATTATATCCGGCTCTATCCAAAATTCGCATATCAGCAATCGTTCCGGTTTACCGGGAACAGGACTCTATCAACCATTTCCTGCGTTCCCTCCAGGCCGTGTTTCACCCCCCGGACCATGAAATCATAGTGGTGGACGGCTCTCCTGAGGGGGAGACCATTAGCGCAGTGCACTTCTCAGAAATCCGCACCCTTCACTCAGCCCCCGGCAGAGGCACCCAGATGAATTCCGGAGCTGCGGCTGCCAGGGGCCGAATACTGGTTTTTGTTCACGCGGACACCTACTTGCCCTGGAACGCTTCCCAATTGATAATCCAAGCCTTGCAGCACAGGAATACTGCAGCCGGAGCATTTTCCCTGGGAATAGATTCCAGGAGATATTCCTTAAGCCTAGTGGCTGAAATGGCAAATCTGCGCTCCCGCTGGAGCAGGGTACCCTACGGGGATCAGGCGATATTCATGTACAGGGACTTCTTTTTCCAGTTGGGCGGTTTCCAGGAAATCCCCTTAATGGAAGATCTGGATCTTATGCACAGAATCCGAAAAAAGGGACGCCCCATCCGGATCCTGTCCCCTAGGGCATGGACTTCCCCCCGGCGCTGGGAGAGGGAAGGAGTGCTACGAGCCACCCTGCGCAACTGGATGATCCGAATCTTGTATCACTGCGGCCTCCCTCCGGAGGTTTTAAAAAAACTTTATCCTCTGCGCCGTAAGACCCCTTCCTTTAGGAAGGGGATATAAGGCGCTTTCCGAGATTTTTTCGGAGAAAACATCCTCGGAAACTATTTTTCCCGTTGCTGTTCCACATATTGCCGTATGACCGATATTGAAGCACCGCCGCAGGACCCGGCGAAGTAGCTTGGACTCCAGAGTTTGCCTTTCCAGTATTTTTTCTCCAGCTCTGGGTGCTTTTTCTTGAGTAGGCGGCTGGAAACCCCCTTGAGGCTGTTCACCAGCCTGGAAACTGCAACTTTAGGGGGATAGTGCACCAGCAGATGCACATGGTCCTCTTCCCCGCTTACCTCGATAAGCTCGGATTCAAAATCCCTGCACACTCTATCAAAGATCTCCTGCAGGCTCTTTAGGGCCTCTGGGGTCAACACTCCATACCGGTATTTGGTCACAAAGACCAAATGGACATGGAGATTGAATACGCAATGTCTTCCAGTCCTTAATGCACTTGAATTTTTCATAAACCAATGATATAATATGGGTATGATTTTACGCAAGGGCTACAGGTTTAGGTTAAAGCTCCGGGACGGGGAAGAACATAAGCTCGCCCAGTTCGCCGGGTGCTGCCGATTCGTCTGGAACCGGGCCCTTGCGGTCCAGGACGAGCTTTTCAGGGACGAAGACCAAAAGTTGCTTTCCAGAGCCACGCTCCTAAACTTGCTCCCGAACTGGAAGCAGGAACATTCCTTTCTGCGGGAAACTCATTCTCAGATCCTGCAACAGGCCCTGATCGACCTGGACCATGCCTACCAGGGATTTTTCCGCAGACTGAAAAAGATCCGGGCCGGGGATTTTTCCGAAGGCGAAGACCCCGGCTACCCCTGTTTCAAGAAGAAGTTCGTGCATGACTCTTTCCGTTTTCCCCAGGGCTTTCGCTTTGAGCACAGGCACGTCTATCTCCCCAAGTTGGGATGGTTTAGGTTCTACAAGAGCAGGGAGATAGAGGGGGTGCCCAAAAATGTAACCGTATCCAGGGACGGACCGCATTGGTATATATCCGTTCAGGTGGAACGAGAAATCCCTGATCCCGGTCCCGTGCGAGAACCAAGCACGGGTGTGGACATGGGGGTTTCCCGGTTCTATACCTGCTCAAGTGGTACGTTCAGTAACCCCCTGAACGCCTTCAGGTTCCTGGAGGAAAAACTTGCCAAAGAGCAACGCAAGCTCTCCCGCAAGGTCAAGTTCTCTTCCAACTGGAAGAAGCAGAAGGCGAAGGTGGCCAAGGTCCACCGCAAGATTAAGAACAGCCGCCTGGACTATTTGCACAAAAACTCTACAGCCCTGGCCAAAAGCTATGGCCGGATATATGCCGAGAACCTGCGAGTGAAGAATATGTCCAGATCCGCAAGCGGGACCAGGGAGAATCCGGGAAGTAACGTTGGGGCCAAGTCCGGGCTGAACAAGTCCATCCTGGACCAGGGTTGGGGGGAATTCTTTCGCCAGCTCGAATACAAGCTCTATTGGCGCGGCGGGGAGTTGATAAGAGTGTCGCCCCGGGATACTTCAAAGACCTGTTCCTGGTGCGGGTATGTATCAGAGCATAACAGGAGATCACAGAGCAAGTTCGTGTGCGAGGCTTGCGGCCTGGAGATCCATGCGGACCAAAATGCTGCAATAAACATTAGAACCCTCGGGCAGAGGGGGATGGCCTGTGAAGCGAACCGCCCAAGCGGTCGGCAGCAGGAACCTCTGGGAAATGGCGACAGAGTACCAGCCCCGGCTTAAGTTTCCGGGGAATCCACTTCCTTCAGGAAGGGGAGGATGTCAAAAATAGTTTTTCTTGATGCAATTATTCACCATGCTCAACTCGAACTGTTCACTTGGATTTTTTGAGTGCTTCTGGAGAGAGGCTCACCACGCTTCTAAACACGGCACTCGCTAAAAAATTTGGCAAACATTTCTTGTTCATAAAGAACAACACTGTATCCACACTTGAAAGTAGAGCTTGATCTTATGAATTCTTTGCGCCAATGCCTGATCCTTATGCTCAAGTATCCAGTCCCGGGAAGGGTAAAAACCAGACTGGCCCGGCATATAGGAAAGGCAAACGCGGCTCTATTGTACCGCTCCCTGGCTTCCCGGATCCTGGCTACCTGCTCAGAGCTAGATCATCCTTTACTGCTAAGCTGCCATCCGGACCAAAAAATCCAGGAATACAGATCCTGGCTGGGGGACAGCTACTGTTATATATCCCAGCAAGGGAAAAATCTAGGTGAAAGAATGCAAAGCTCCATGGAGCAGGCCTTTGAATTAGGGTTCACCGGGGCAACACTTCTGGGCACCGATATCCCGGATCTAAGTAAATACATTCTGGAACAGGCCATGACCGGGCTTGACAGGCACAAGGCTGTGCTTGGACCGGCCCTGGACGGCGGCTACTATCTGCTGGGCCTTAGTCAACAATGCTTTAATCCGGAGCTATTCAAGGGAATACCCTGGAGCACTTCCCGGGTTTGGGAACACACAATGAAGAGGTTCGGATCCCTGGGTCTGGAGCCGTTCATATTGCCTACCATGAGAGATCTGGACAATCTGGAGGACTTTAAAGCCTATCTTCTGAGTCAAGGAGTTGATCCGGAAGCCTTCAGCTCCTGGAACGAGGCTATTGAATCCCTTTTATCCGGAACACGCCGCTTCCCTGCAGACTCCGGGAAGCCTTACTTTACATCTTGATGGTCCATGTTCTTTAGGTGCTGCTGCTTTCAGGCACCAGGGCCGGAGAAATATACTGAAGGGCCATCCAGAATTTCCCATTCGCTTTCGCGGAAGATGTTTTTGCAGATTCCTGGACCGAGTCCTCTGCCCTGTTCGGTCTTTTCATGTATATCCCTGGGATTGGCACCGATTTCTGCCCAGAACAGATTGGCCCCGGCAACAGCGCCCAGAGAACAAGGCTCATGGGTACAGAATCCCTTGATCGATCTCGAGGTCCCCAACCTGGTAACTGCCACGATCTGGGCCAAGCGAAGCTCGCTGATTATGCCCCTTTTCTCTATATCTGTCCCGGGTATCCTGATTCTTCTGCCTGCCCCGCTGAATGCAGGAGCAATGGAGGCTGCGAAAAGGATAGCCTCAGCCAGCTCTTCATTGGTGTGCTCCGGGCCTACAGGCTCCACGCAGGTTCCCACCTTAAGTCCGGCCTCCTGAAAATTGCGGATGCTTTGCTTCCTTTTTTCAGGCGGGATCAGGGTATCTGTCCCCTCCCTCATTCTCAGGGCGTGATAAACCCCGGTATATCCTACGTCCCGGATGCGTTGGGCTCTCTCCAGGCTCTGGTCCCCTACATTGGCCACCATAATGATATCCGGGCTCAGCTTTTTTCTGATCTCCTGAGAAATCTCAATGAATTGCTCAAATGGATACTGGGCCGTAGTCATCACGTACAGGGAGTTGACTTCCTGCCTCTGGAAATATTCAGCATAACCCACGGCTTCTTCCGGGCTTATTCTTGTTTCTTGGGGAAAAACCTTGTTGCTCCTAGCGAAAGAGCAGAACTTGCAATCACAGGTGCATGGAGCAAGGTCCAGGGCCAGCTGCCCGTGGACTTCCGCCCGGTTGCCCACTATCTCCCTGGAGATTCGGCCGGCCTCGGCCACAACGCTAAAGGCTTCCGGGGAATCCGGAGGATATGAAAGAAGGAACAGGAGTTCTTCTCTGGAAAGCACTTCCCTGTTGCGAGACTTCTGGATCAACTGGTCAACACGCATATGCAATTCCATCCTTGAGAAAAGATTTCAGCCAGAGGGCTGAGGATTGTTTTGCTCTCCTCCATATGCTTTATACGCGGCAAAATCAACCAAAGATAAGTGCTTTCAATTGCTGTCCGGCGCAACAGCTTTGCTCAAACCAGCTGCTCCTCAATAATCTCTGGCTGCAGAGATGGTTAACGCACACCTGGCTTTAAGCCAGAGCCTGTTCCAGTAGGTCCAGGGCAGCCGGGCAGCCTGGATCCTTCCGGACAATGCCCTTACCGGATCATCCAGCAGATCAGCCAGGTGTACAGTGTTGATTCCGGATTGAGCCAGAAAGCCGGCACAGCCTGCGCAATAGGTTACTACCTGATCTTTGCCTGCCTCTTCCTTGATTGTTTGTGTCCATTTAGAGGCCATGTCCTTGTTTATGAAGCTTACAGCACCGCCCTCGCCGCAGCACAGAGTCTGTCTTGAATTGTGGGCAAGTTCTCTCAACTCCAGGCCGAGCCCAGTGATCAGGTTCCGTACCTGGGCATGAATTTCCGGGAAAAAGCGGGTAGTGCAGGGATCATGAAGACGCACTGCTGAGCCTTTTTTAAGGCCAGAACAGGGATATCTGCCTGGAGATAGGTACTCCCAGGCCATTTTTACGGACAGTTTGTCTACATGTGCTTCAAAAACAGCATAACAGCTGGGACAAGCCAAGACGATCTCTTCCACCCTGTTTGCAAGCAGATGATCCTGAATCCTTTCTACTCTCTTCTTGAATCTGCTCATGTTGCCCAGGTCGTGAGAAGGCTTGCAGCAGCAGTCCAAAACTATTCCCGGGCTGGACAGGGATGTTTTCAGTGCCTGAAAAATCCACCAGGTTGATTTCGGCCTGGTTCCTGAGATGGCGCACCCCGGGAAAAAGACCGCCCTGCAATCCCTGGGCAGTCCGTACCAGGAAAAAAGAGCAGACCCCCCTATGCTCTCGTAAGCCAGGATGCGTTTATAGGGGCTGAGCTTTCTTGGATTCCGGGACACAGCCTCCATCCGCATGGCCAGAAACAGCTCCCCAGGATCGATCTCCTCCGGACACACCACTGCACAAAGCCGGCAAAGGCTGCATTCGAAAGGATCTGTCCGGGATATGTTGTTGAGGACTGATTCTGCCACCTCTCCTGGGAAACCGTATTTCTGCAAGAAAGCGCAACTTTCCGCGCACAGTCCGCACCTGATACATTTTGAATGTACATGGCGGGCTAGATCTGTCCCGGACATATCAGTCCTCGCCTTTGATCCGTTTCACCAGGCGGGGCAAATAAAGGGAAAAAGCGAACAGGGCTACCGAGAGAAACACCTGCCAGGACAGAAGTCCGCTCCACTCGCCCGAGAGCCACACGTCCCGCAAAGTACCTATGAAGAAGGTAAAAATGAATGTACCCACTACTATTCCAAAGGCAGTTCCAAAGAAATAGTCCCAGAACCTGACCCGGGTCAGGCCCATCCCGAAATTCATGGGAGTGAAGGGAAAGTATATCAGGCGCAGATAGAGCACCGTGGCGAAACCGTGGCGCTCTATGGCTTGATCGTATTTCTGGAGCCTATCCCCTATAAGGGATGCTGCGAATTCGCGACCCAGGGTACGGCCAATGAAAAAGGCCACGCTGGCCCCGATCATGGCCCCGATCCAAACAAATACAAACCCCACGTATGGTCCGAATATGGCAGCCCCGATTCCTGCAAGCAGAGTACCCGGCACAAACAGGCACACCCCCACGGCGTAGAACAAGCTATACAAGGCCGGTGCCCACCAGCCCACCCGATCCAGAAATGCTTCCAGGGTCTCCTGGGTAAAATACTCTTGCACCGGAGTATAACGGACCACATAGATGGCTGTAGCTATGAACAGCACCAGGCTTACAGCCTTGATGATTGCCTTCCTGTTTATTTTTTTCGGGGATGCGCCAACTTGTCCCGGCATAAAGCTTCCCTTATAAAATCAGTTGTCACACAAAAACTACAACGAAACTTATTATCCAGAGGTCCGAGAATTTCCAACCTCCTCAATGTCCACAACATGAGCTAGCTTAGCATAGTGAATTTCATATCTCACTTTTAACCCTCAGGATCCCAAAAACCGGCCCAAAATTCCCTTCTTTTCGGGTTGGGGAGGCTCTAGTCCCAAGTGACGGCAAATGGCTTCTTCCACCTGATGTTCTTCCACATCCTTGCCCTGTACCACCAATTCGTCACCCACTACTATGGCCGGGGCTACGGGTTGATTTGTGGCTGCGTACTCTTGGGTTTTATACTCCTCCCGGGGTTTGGATACGGTTTCTATCTCCACATCATACTTTTCGCCCAGCCTGGGCGCCATTTCCTGAAAATGCTTTCACGGTTTGCCTTGGGGCTCATTGAGATAAAATACTACTTTGAGCATAAACTCCTCCTTATGCAGTTTTATGGGTAGCCCGACCCGAACAGGCCCAACCACCCAGTGGCTGTTTCATTCCCATGCCCCGGGACTTAATCCGACTCCACCTCTTCCAAAGCAATATGCATCAACCCGAGAAATTCTTCAGGGGGCATAAAATCCACCACGCGCAGATCCTCCAGCTCTTCCCCTTCAGGAGTAAGAAAGATCACTGTGGGCACCCCCCGGACATCGTATTTCTCTACCAGCCTATCGTGGAGCTCTACTCCACCCCGGGTCATATCCACCTTGATCATCTCGAAATCCTGCGCAGCCTCTACCACATCAGGATCGTGGAAGGTCTCACTCTCCAATTGCCTGCAGGGTGCACACCATTCCGCGTAGAAATCGAGTATAACCGGCTTGTTCTCTTCCTGGGCCTGCTGGAGGTGTGCTTGGGTATAATCCTGCCAGTCCACCCCGGGACCCTTAAGGGCGTAAGAACCAGCCATAAAAACACCCAGAGTCACTCCCACCACCAACACCGCGGATTTCATCCAGATAAAGGCCCGGAAGCTGGCCTGGGTTTTGTCCAGTATCGCCAGATGGAAGACAGCAGCCAAAAACACGCCCACCATGAGGTAAGTACCTGCTGCTTCTCCCACCAGGGGCTTGAGGAAATATACTGCCATTCCCACCAGTATCCATCCCAGGAGCTTTCTCACCCAAAGCATCCATTCCCCGGATCGGGGCAGGCTCTGGAGCTTGCCGGAGAACACGGCCAGCAGGAACAAAGGCACCCCTAGCCCCAGGCTCAAAGTAAAGAAGATCAAAAATCCCACCAGGGGGCTGCCCATGGTAGCCACCCAGGCCAGCAGTCCCAGGATGAAGGGTCCTATGCAGGGCGCCGCTACCACACCTATGGTTAAGCCCATGAACAGGCTGCCGAAGTACCCCCCGAAGGACTTGGAGCTCGCTTGGCTCAGGGATGAGGGGAGCTTGAACTCCCAGAACCCGAACATGCTCAGGGACAGGGCCAGCAAGACCACAGCAATCCCGGCCAGAACCAGCGGATTCTGAAGCAGACCGCCCAGAAGCCCTCCAGTCATGGCCGCTATCACTCCCAAAAAGGAGTTGGTGGTGGCCAGTCCCAGGATATAAAGGGCACCGTGCGCTAGTAAGCTACCTCGTCCTTGTCCCCCTTTTCCCCCGAAAAAGGAAACCGTGATGGGAATCAGGGGATATACGCACGGGGTGAGGTTCAAGGCCAGTCCCCCGGCGAAGACCGCTGCCAGGGTTCCCAGAAGGGCCAGTCCCTCCATGGCACCAGGGGGCTCGGCTTCCACAGGAGCGGCAGGGGCTTCCGCAGGCAGGCTGTCCGTGGGCAGTCCAGCCTCTTCCCAGGCTTCATACCCCTGGGGATCGCGGTAGACATTTTCGTAGCCAAGATCAACGGCCACCCGGGCCGCGGAGTCGCTAACGACTCAATCCATGCCGTCTCAGTAAAAGACCATGGGATCCTGTTTATCCTGGGTGTTATCCTGGAGGAAGTCCCTCAGATCGCCGCGCTTCAACCATCTGTCCCAAAACCAGGGCTCCATGAAGAAGTTCTCGGCACCCTCGATATGTCCCAGCCGATATTCCCATTCCTGCCGGGTGTCCACTATCAAGAGGTCAGGATCCTCCTGGTACATCTCCCACAATTCCTCTGTGGTTAGGATCTGGTAACCGCCCTCTTGGGCTTCCTGGCGCACTTCTTCCCAAGTGGCCTCCTCAAACTCTATTTCCACGTTCGTGGCCCACAGAGCGGTCCCGGAAATCAACAGGGACAAAACCATCAGAATAAGCACACGCTTGAGGCTCATAAAATCTCCTTAGAAACTATATTTTACCTTCCCTTTCCAACTTAGCCTTCAGGAACTGGGCCCCGGCGAGACTTACGCCCAGCTGTTTCGCCATCTGCGCTGCATCCATGCTTCCCGTGCTCTGAGCCTGATGGAGGAATTCCTTTTCCAGTTCCTCCAGCCAGTCCTCAAACAGAGGCAAAAGCTCGGGTTCGGAGATCCTGGCCAAAACATCGTAGCGAGACACCCTGTCCACAAGGGTCTGACACATATGCGTTGGATCGACACCTTCGTCCACACATTTGGCCAGTCAGAGATGGACCATGCTGGAGAGCTTATCCTGATCCTCGTCTCCCAATAAATTCAGTACGAACCTGATCCTCTGCTCCTCCTCCAGCTTGTGCAGCACTTCCTGGAGCGCTGTGGAAAGTGTCTCCACAGCCTCTGCCGGTTCCAGGGATTCGGCCAACTGGCGAACCCTTTCCTGTAGTAATTCTTTGTTTGAGCTCATAACCATTCCTTGCTTATGAAATTGCCTTTTCGCACTATTATACCTCCCGGCTGCAGCCTATTAGTTAAAGCTGAGTCCGGTTCTGCAGAATGCTGTCAGTCATCTCTTGCAGGGAGTGCAACAAGTCCAAGATACGCAGATCGCTCAAGCGGTAATAGACAAAAGGACCCTTGCGTTCCACCTGGACCAGCAAAACCCTTTTAAGCTCCCGTAGGTGGTGAGACACCAGGGGCTGGGACAGGTCCAGCTCCTCTACCAGAGCGCTCACCGAGCGTTTCCCGGTTCCCAGAGTCTGCAGGATGCGAATCCGGTTTGCATCGGAGAGACCTTTGGCCAACTGAGCAGTATTGGCCAAAATATTTCCAGAATCGGTATGGGATTGAGAATCCACCAGCCTGTTCTCCTTGTATATCTGCTTCAATCAACATATAAATAACTGTTTATATATTGTCAAATGGTCTTGGAAAACTATCCACTATATTTTATCCCAATATTTAACAGAGCTTTTTGGGTGCTTTTTGGCGGGGTCTACGGCTTTCTTGACGAGGCTTATGTGGGAAACCGGAACGCACGAACAGCTATTTAAAACATGCAGAATAGTGGCTCATTGGCTGGATTTTTTCTACTCTTGAATGCTCTTCAGAATGCATAATACTTTGCAAAACATATCCTCCCACTTTGCTTCACCCGGAAATAATCCCGTGAAATTCGTGGTTCTTTTCCTGTGTTTAGCTGAGTCCCTTGCTGCCTTCAAGATCGGGTGAACCGAAAGGCTGGGGCAGCACATCAGCCATGGTGCGCACGCCTTGCGGGGTCATCAGGAGCATGTCCGGGCCGCCGTGCTCGTAGAGCAGTTGACGGCATCTCCCGCAGGGCATAAGCGCCTGACCTTCGCTGTCCACGCAGTACACGGCAGCGAGGCGCCCTCCACCAGTGCAGAAAAGATGCGAGATCATGGAGCACTCCGCGCACAGCGTGAGACCGTAGGAGGCGTTTTCTATGTTGGCTCCCCAGACCAGTCGATGATCACGGGTAAATCCGGCCGCTCCCACGGGAAAGTGCGAGTAGGGCGAATAGGAGTTTCCCAGCGCAGAAACCGCTGTGCGGTGGAGCCTCTCCCAGTCCGGTCCTGCCTGCTTGATTCTTTCCTGGTCCCTCTCGTCCACGGAAGCTTTCCGTGCCGGTTTCTCCCCAAGCAGCCAGGCCTTGAGATATTTAAACAGCGCCATCCCGGCATTTTTACTGTAGCGGCGCAGTTGCTCCGGAGTGGAGGTCACCTGATCTCCCTCCAGACGGTTGAGCAGTGTGGAGCAGATCATGGCGAACCGGGAGAAGCCCCAGTGGTTGAGATGGCCGGCAAGCATGGCCCCTTCCATCTCTATATTGAACACTCCGTTGTGGTAAAGCCGCTGCAGCCAGTCCGCCTTGGATTCCGGTGTCTCGAAACAGATGGCCCCGTCCAGACGGAATTGTTCCAAGAAGAAGTCGTTGCAGGCAACTGTTTTGCCAGAAACAATATTCTCTCCGCTGCCAGCATTGGCCGCTACAATCTCTTTACGGATTGCGTCAGGGAAGCTGGAGTCAAACCAGTACTTGCCCTGACCGCTCCGCAGAAGACGGTATGGTTTGAGATCAGCCATAAGCCCCTCAGAGGAAACCACCAAGCTGCCACCAGGTACGCCCACACCTCCGCTGGTACCCACCCGGGCCCAAAACACCCCGTCCATTAGCTCCAGGTCGCCGTTTTTAAGAAAGTATAGCATCCGCATGAGCTCCTGCAAAGCAATAGAAGCACTGGGCATACCCATGCCATGGGAAGCGAACAGCACCCCGGCGGTATACCTGGCAACAAACCTTTCCTCCTTGGGGAAGGCCAGGATCTCGGCGTCGTGGTTGAGGGTGCTCCAGTTCCAGGCAAGCTCCTTGATCCGCTCGCCAGATCCGGCGATTATAATGGCCCGGACCCCTTGCAGCCGTTTTAAAAAGGGATCATCACTGGATATCCCAAAGTGGTAGTAGGTATCTTTCTGTGAACCGTTTAGAATGCGATCCAGGTAGGTGCGATTGATGTTTTCAGGCCTCATAATTAACTACTCAAGAGTCAAGAGTTTTTCAACAAACCCTTGTTTTTATTGAAAGTTTTTGGTGTTCTCTATATCCTTAACATCTCTAGCTTAACGTACTGATTTTCTTCTCTTACTTTTTACCCAGTTAAACACTGCCTCCGGCAGTCACGCTTAAGCGTGGTTTAACCGGGTGAACCTTTTACCTTTTACTTTTAACTCTCAAGTTAACTATAGTGTGGATTAAATGGATTAATGTCAGGATTTTCCAGGTATGAGATTAATCAATTGGACTAATCACTTCTTTTGAATCATGGGCCGAATTGTTCACTTGGAGTCCCACTCTGTAGATCCTCAAGGATTCGCTGGGCAAAGGCTCTAAAAGGTTTTTCAAAAATCTGGGCTCCTGAACGGACTTATCCAGCCAAAGGCCGTAGTTTTCCCGGGTAATGATCACTGGCATACGGTTGTGCAGCGGCAGAAGAGCCTCATTGGCCCGGGTGGTGACTATGGCGCAGGTATAGCTCGTATCTTGGGAATCTGCTCCCTCGCGGTATTCCCATATACCGGCAAAGGCAAAAATATCACCTTTCTGGGGACAAATGCAGAAAGGCTGCTTGTTACCCTGTTCTTGCATTTGCCACTCAAAAAAACAGCTAGCCGGGATCAAGCAGCGGCGCTTTCTGGATGCAGCCCTGAAGGCAGGCTTTTTGAACATGGTTTCTGCCCGGGCGTTGATCATCTTGTAGTCGCTTTGGTCCTGTCTGAACCAATGAGGTTTTAGCCCCCACCGCAACCAGGCGGAGCTGCGCTTACCCTGTTCGCTCTGGCCCACGGCCAGGATTTTCCGGGAAGGAGCAATGTTGTACCTGGGGGAAAAAGCAGGCTCCTCCTCCAAAAGGAATTCTTTAGCTACTTGCCGGGACGTTGCCCATAATCCGAATCTACCACACATATATTACAACCTGAATTAACTTGCTATAATTTATCCCATTAGAACCTTGGCCAGGTTACACCCTCGATAAAAAAGGCTTGAAAATCCAATCTTTTGCCACCTAAAAGGTGAGTTTTTCCCCGTCTTCCGGGATCAGCAACCTGGAGCGGGAAACTGAGGCCTGATCCGCCATGCTGCGGAGCATCTCGCGAGTGGTACGGCAGTGATCCAGGGCATCCATGTGTACGGCCACCACAGTTGATCCGGGAGTTGCCCTAACCAGCTGCAAAGTTTGCTCCCCGTCCATGATGATGGGGGCAGTATCGGAAAATGCCGCACCACAGGAATGGGTAATAACAACCTCGGGGTTGTGGGCCTCAATGCAATCTTGTATCTCCTGGCACCAAATGCTGTCCCCCACCCAATACAGGGTGGGCTCTTGGTCTGCCTGGAAAAGGAACCCAGAGACCTGCCCCAGCATCTTCCCGGTCCTACCCTGTCCGTGCCTGCCCTGTATGCGTTTGATGACAATCTTTCCCCAGTTTCTAGTGCCCTCAACAGGCAGAACGTTCAGGAAACCTTCCTGGAGCAACCTGGTTTCATCCGGGGGTTGGCAAAACACTGGCTTATCCTTGGGCAGAGCCGATATTGCAGCTTTATCCATGTGATCCGGGTGATCATGACTGATAATGATGCAATCCAGCCCAGTCAGTATTTCTGGAACCGGAAATGGCAAATCCACCGTGGGATTTTTTTGCGCCCCCGCCAGGGAGGGGAGGGTGTTTTTGGGTGAGAGAACCGGGTCTGTAAGGAAGGTTGTACCCGCGTACTGAATTTTCATGGTGGCGTTTCGAAGCAGCTGGATTTCCATATTTGCCTCCTGCATAAAAATTTACCGGAAAAACCTGCTTTGATTTATTTGAGATCTTACTATAGACATAACACTTCCTAAAGCGCAATTGTTCCTTATCTTCGCAAAAGGAAAAATTTTCACCGGTCCGGACAATTTGACTGCAGTCTTTTAGGGCCCTATAAGCAAGTGCAGGGAGTACCACCATGCAAGAGATTGTAGCGGGCATATTTCACGAATCCTGGCGGATTTTCCTGGTTTCATCCCCGTACATGCTGCTAGGCTTTCTGGCAGCTGGCCTTATCAAGGCCTTCATGCCGGACCAATTGATCACCCGCCACTTGGGCGAACGAAGCAAAACCAGCGTTCTCAAGGCCTCTCTGGTGGGCATCCCTTTACCCCTTTGCTCCTGCGCCGTGGTTCCCACGGCCATGGGCCTGCACAAACAAGGTGCCAGCAAGGGCTCCACCACCGCCTTTCTCATCTCCACCCCGGAAACCGGTGTAGATTCCATAGCCGTGACCTATGCCCTTTTGGATCCCCTAATGACGGTATTCCGCCCGGTTTCAGCCTTTATTACCGCCACGGTGGCCGGTCTTTTGACCAACCTGATGCCGGATAAACAATCCGGGACCAACCCGTCCGGTTCATCCCTGGAGACCCAATCCCGGCCCACCTGCTCCTGCAACCAGGATTGCGGCGAGGACAATTCCCAGATCTCAGACCCGGAACCTGTCCACCGCAAAATGATTTCCGGCCTGAGTTATGCGATAAACCGTCTGTTATCCGACATCGGGCCCTGGTTCCTGCTGGGCGTGCTAATCGCAGGATTGATCACTTTTTTTGTACCCCGAGATTTCATAGAACAACAACTAGGTGCCGGCATCCTACCCATGCTGCTTGTGCTTCTTTTGGCCACTCCCCTGTACGTTTGCGCCACCGCCTCCACCCCAATTGTAGCGGCCCTGGCCCTGAAGGGATTAAGCCCTGGAGCTGCCCTGGTCTTTCTTCTGGCCGGACCGGCCACCAACCTGGTCACACTAACCATCTTGGCCAGGCTGCTGGGCATAAAAACCACCCTAGTCTACTTGGGCAGCATAGTGTTCTGTGCCTTGGGGCTGGGTTTGGCAGTTGACTGGATCTACCTCGCTGCCGGGTTGGATGTTGCAGATTGGGCAGCCCGGACTGTGGAAGAAGAAACTGGTTGGGGCTACCTGGGCTCTGCCATTCTTCTCCTGGGACTGATCGTTTATTCCCTGCGGAACAGGTTGGGGCTTGAATAATTTATCTCGCCGCTTCAGCTGATCACTATCCCAGGCGAGTCCTTTGCAAGAGGACCATATCCGCGAGCACCAACATAACCATGGCTTTAAGCACCGGAACGATCCGCGGTATAGCGCTTATATCGTGGCGTCCCCCGATACTTATCTCGGTTTCAGAGCCATCTCTGGTAATAGTTTTCTGGGTCTTGGCTATGGAGGGGATGGGCTTTACAGCCGCCCGCACTACCAGGGGCTGCCCGGATGAAACCCCTGCCAGGACTCCCCCGGCATTGTTGGACAAAAAACCTTGCCCATCCATTTGATCATTGTTCTCGCTGCCCCTAAGCCGGGCCGCTCCGAATCCGGAACCGATCTCCACTCCCTTTACCGCTCCCACGCCCATCAGGGCATAAGCCAGCCTGGCATCCAGCTTGTCCAACACAGGCTCTCCCAAGCCAGCGGGCAAGTTTTGGGCGCAAATCTCCACCACTCCTCCCAGGCTATCTCCTTCCTGCTTGACCTCGCGGACAAGCTGCTCCCATTTGGTTACCGCCTCGGGATCCGGGGAAGCAAAGACGTTTTCCCAGGCCTGCTCCGGGTTTTCCACCCTGGCCTGAATCCCTCCAAGCTCCAGGGTATAAGCCAAAACCTGAATCTCCAGGCTCCTCAAAAACTCCTGAGCCACGGCACCAGCGGCCACACGGGACACGGTTTCCCGGCCTGAGGATCTTCCCCCTCCCCGATAATCCCGCACCCCATACTTGGCCTCATAGGTAAAGTCCCCGTGCCCGGGACGATAAATATCCTTTATCCGGGAATAATCCCGGGGTCGCTGATCCTGGTTCAGGACAAGGAAACCGATGGGGGTCCCGGTGGTCTTTCCCTGGAAAACCCCGGATAACACCTGCACTTCATCCTTTTCCTTCCTCTGGGTGGCAGCTGGTCCCTGTCCCGGCCTGCGCAAGTCCAGTTCCCTTTGGATAACCTCCTCGCTAAGCGGGATACCAGGGGGGCAGCCCTGAATCACTCCGCCCAGCCCTGGCCCGTGAGACTCTCCAAATGTGCTCACACTGAAAAGACGCCCGAACGTATCTCCGCCCATGCCGATTTGTTCTTCCTATTCAAACTTCATGAGGTTCAGGCCCACTTCAGAATCGAATTCCCTTTCGATACTGCCCTGAACCTGGTCTATGACCACTTCGCAGGTACCGCTGACCACCGCCCGGTTCAAATGCCCACCGAAGGCGCGGCACTCAATATCCGAAAGCGTGGCGTGCACGTGCAAATAAACCTGGCCTTCCTTAGTGGTTATATTCCCGGCCAAGGAGGTTATCTCGTAATCTCCCTCCAGCTCGGTGGATTTGTAGGTCTTGGACTGAGTTTCAAAAAGCCCCAACGTGATCTGCCCTGCAGCCCCGATACCACTGATCGCCCCCAGGGTAATTCCCTGCTCCCGGCAGAATCCGGAAATGGTTTCCAGGACCTCTTCGCCTTTGTCTATGCGCAAAAACCACTTACTTCCAACTTGTCTGTATTCCATGTCCAAACTCCTTACTTGTGATGGATCAATTCTTGGTTCGAAATCATCTTTTTGATCTGCTCCGCCTCTTCTTCCAACAAGGGGAGCACCCTGTCCACGGTCTCCTCGTCCCGGTTTCTTCCAGCCATTTCCAAGGCATAAGCCATTTCCCTACACCTGGTGAGGCTAATGGCACCGCATCCCCCTTTCAGGCCATGAGCGTTGCTGGTGATTTGTTCAAAATCCCGCTGCCTGGCAGCCTCTTGCAGTTGGGGCAAGTACTTGGGCAAATTGTCACTGACAAAGGCATCAGCCAACTCCTGCAGAAACTCCGGGCTGTTCATGCTCCTCTCCAAGGCTTCTTCCAGGTTGATCCTGGGCAGATGGTCGAAACTCTCGCTTCCGGACATTAGTTTTCTCCCATAATTTGCCTGCTCTTATCTATGCCAGCATAACCATTGTAATTGCTTGCCATGAAAGGCACTGCTCAAAAAAATTCTTTGCCCTTGGAAGATGCGCCTGCAAAAAGTCGGATCATGAATTATTCAGCAATGAATCAAACTCATAACTCTTTGCTTTTACTGACTACTGACCCCTGTCTCCTGACTCCTGTGACTGAAAAAATGACTTTTTGCAGTCACATCTTGGAAGCCCTAGTTAGACATCTTGTTCAACAGGGCATGCAGAATCCCTTAAATCAGCCAGGGATGTATTGTGCAACCTGGAATATATAACACTGTTGATATCGTTCCAGACCATCCTGGTCTTGCAGTACAGATATTTTTCACACTGCTCCGGCTCACCCAGGCAGGGACAAAGCTCTATCCTGCCCTGAACTGCCTCCATGATCTGTCCCAGAGAGATCTGATCCGGGGTATATGCCAACATATATCCTCCTCCTGGCCCTCTGAGACCGTTCACCAATCCGGCTTTGCGCAACAGGCGAACTATCTTTTCCAGATATTTTTCAGATATGCCCTGTCTCTGAGCAATGGTCTTGATACGCACTGGACCATTGCCCTGATTCTCAGCCATATCCAACATAAGTCTTGTGCCGTAGCGAATGGTGGTGGATAGTTTCATAAGCACCCCTTTTTTTAAATTGGACACCCATCGATCTATACTAAACAAGTATGTTTAATACTTATTACAGAGTCATTTTATTGTCCAGTAGAATTTGTCCTTTTTTGTAGAGTGACTATTCAAAGTATAATAAAAAAGCACAGGAGTAAAGAAAGAACAGGAAATCCAAAATAATAGCTTGTATGCAAACATTCACCATATTTATGCTTCACAAGCCAATTGAAAGTCAAGTATAGGAAAAAATTACCTTTTGTGTCGAGTAAGGCTTGAACACAAAGCGGTATAAATGCGAGCTGCACCGGTCACTTCGGCTAAGGTAGTATGTTCATTCGGGGTATGGGCTGATTCCAGGGAACCAGGACCCAGAATCAAGGGATTGACTCCAGCGCTGTAGAACAGGTTGCCGTCGGAATGGGAACGAAAGGTATTTTCATAATAAGGTATCCCTAAGTACTCGTAAATCGAATGCAAAAGATCGGACATTTCGTTTTTCTTTCCCAGATCATATCCGGGATAAGCAGTCTGAAAACCCACCTCCAGGTTTAGATCCGGGACAAACTCGTGTGCCTCCATAGCCCTTTGCCGAATCAGGGTTTTAAGCTCCCCAGAATCCATCCCAGGGGGAAGGTGCAAGTCAATCCAAGTTTCGCATCTGTCCGGGACCACGAAACCGGCTTGGGAAGAGGTCATCTCCCGGATGGAATAAACCAGATCCGATCTGCCCTCCTGGAAAAGCTCGTGCGCTCCCAGGTGCAAAAGAACCCTGAGCATGGATTCTACTGCATTATGGCCAAGTTCAGGCAAAGATGAATGGCTTTTTCTTCCTGTAGTTTCTAAGTAGGCTTCCAAGTAACCGTAATGGGAGTAACAAGCCGCAAGGTTTGTGGGTTCACCCACCAAAACCCAGGGAGGGCGGGTGTTTTCAAGAAAAACCTCGCTCCCGTCGCCGCTTTCTTCCTCACCTACCACCAGGACCAATCCTACAGGCGGGCGCTCCCCGGGAGGAAAAGCATTAGCCAGGGCAATCCAGGTCTCGACCATGGCAGCACACCCTCCTTTCATGTCCGCGCTACCCAAACCCCGGATAATTCCGCCTTCCTCGTAGGGGCCCTCCTCATCAAAATCCCATTCAGCCACGGTGTCCACATGCCCCACCAGGTAAAGCAGGGGGTCGCCTTCTCCCATGACAAGATGCAGGTTAAAACGGTCCTCTTCTACCTCTTCCCGGTATACGCTCAAACCATGAGCAAAAAAGTATTCCTCCAGGAACAACTGGATATCCTTTTCCTTACCCGAGGGAGAATAGATATCCACCATGTTCACCAAAACGGATAACAGCCTCTGGGTGTCTATCGCCCGCAAGGCTTTCTCTGCGGCTGGATTCATCTTCATATATATACTTCTTCTCTAGCATTCAGAAGGTTACCCCAAAAATATGGCTTCATTTTTTGGCCGTAGACCCTGCAAGCTTTTTGGAGGTTTTTCTCTTCTGGACCACGGATTTCCTGCGACTCTTGCTCTTGACCTTTCCGGACTTTTTCTTTCGGGTTAGGTTCATGCTCAGGAAAACGTGCTCAGACATATGGTCAAAACCCTGCTTCTGGAAAAACCGGATAGCGGAATCGTTATTGGCAGCGGTATCCACGATCACCATGCGTACCCCTATTTTTTCCAGGCGCTTGACGATTTCCTTGAACAAACGTTCGCCCACCCCGGCATGCTGTACACTCTTGCGCACCCCAAGCCAGGTCAGGTATCCATATTTCCAGGCGGATCTAGGCTTGTCCACGGTGGTGGCCAAGGCAAAACCCTCTATATGGTCACCTATTTCAGCAACCAAACACAACTCGCTATCAGTGCTGAACAGGTTTATTATTTCAAATTCGTCCCAAGTACGATAAAGACTTGTGGAAAACTCGGCAGTAAAAATTTCCTCCCCGATATGATAAACAGGTGCTAAATCATCGATGCACATCTCACGGATACGCATCTTGGAAGCCTTTATGTCCTCCTCTTCCTGAGCCATTTCTTCCTCCAATTCCAGAAATCAAAAGTTATTGCCTTACAAGTAAATAAATATTGTTAACCTACCCGGGCACATCTGACAAGCCCTGAGTTAGGCTGCAACACTTTTATCTAGAGGCTTGACTATCATTTTCTTTTCCTTCAAAGTGTGATCCGTCTGAAACATGTCCTTTTTTGCAGACAAGTCCTGCTAGCTTGCCAGTCAAAAGTTATCTGGCAATGTCTTGTTTTTGTTGGCCACCTGCATATTTTTAAATGTCCGTAGGGACAACGGATTCAAACCCCTTGCTTCCTATGTCGCAACTATTCACCAGGTTTTACTCAAACTACAATTTTTTAGGACAACTCAAGAGTCAAAAGTTTTTCAACAAAACCTTGTTTTTATTGAAAGTTTTTGGTCTTCTCTATGTCCTTAATATCTCTAGCTTAACGTACTGATTTTCTTCTCTTACTTTTTACCCAGTTAAACACTGCCTCCGGCAGTCACGCTTAAGCGTGGTTTAACCGGGTGAACCTTTTACCTTTTACTTTTAACTCTCAAGGGGACAAGATTTCAGCAATAAGTCACCAACATCATCTCGGATTTGGGAGACATTTGGCTGGCACCACGACTGGACACCAGTCCCGGCGGAAAAAAACGAATAAAAACGTGGAGAAAAGACATGGAACAGTACCTGGTTAAAAAGATTTCCACATGTGATAACTGTCAAGGCGAAGGGAAAATCCAGAATCCCATGTGGGCTGCATTATACAAGGAATACAGCCCCGACTACCTGAAAAGCCTGAGCAGCAAGGAATACAACCAGATAATGGTAGACTGGGGAATCAAGAGTTGGGGCAGAACTCAGCCGGAAAAAACCCGGTGCCCGCACTGTAAGGGAGATGGCAGTATGGTCCAGGAGGTAAACCTCCAAGAAGTCCCTGTGGTACAGGAACTTATGCAGCGCATGGATACTCTGGAAAAAAAGTCATAAGGCTTTGACACCGGATTACTACTTCCATCACCTGATAACTGGTTCCACTCTTTTACCTGCGGAGATCTGCGCAATCAGTGGCTGAAAAAGACCAATCTGCATGGCAAAATATCATTCTAGCAGCTAATCTCGCTGATAAAGGCTGATTAAAATCAATTAGATAGCAGTCTGGAAAAAGATATTTGTTTCTAGCTTTTCGCAGGCGTATACATACTGCAACCAGCCATCTCTGTACTGCGCACACAAACTCCATCCATCTAAATTGACTAACAAAAACCTCTGTTTAACTTTAACAGGATATCAAACAATCTCGACATGTTAGTCATAAAAAATTCATAAAAAAAGGAGTGCTATATGAGTCAGATATTCGGAGGCAAGAAATTTGAGGCCTTGTTTCGCAACGCTGCTGGACTGGACATGGACAAAAGCGATATGAAAAGGCTTTACGAATTGGTGAACCAAAAACTGCACGATATGTTGCAAATGGGAGCAGTCACAGCCCAAGCCAATGACAGAGATGTGATACAACTATACGATCTCCCCATTACCAAAGGATTTCAAGCCAACATCAATGAAGTGCGCGAATACCAGGAAACCCTTAACTTGGACCCTATACTGGAACAGCTAGCCACATTGCCGGCCTTGAAACTCAGTTACAGCGTGGAAATAGAAGAGTCCCTGCCTGACCTTGCCGGAGCTATCACAGTGGCATTAGCCAAAATGTTCAAAGCCATCAATCCCGATCTCAAAAACCCCAAGCCCGAACATTGGGACAAAGTGATCAACTCCTTTAATATCTTATTATAAGATCCCGGGCCTATCACAGGCATTACGTATTGCTCTTCCCTCGCTAATCCCTGAAGCTTGAAGCATCAAGAATTTCAGGTTAGCGAGGGAGATTTTTATCTCCATGTCCTGATTTTTTCCCACGCCTGCATCTTTTGTCTGGATTCAATCCTTTTGCAGCAGTCATAAATCCAATAGTTTTAGAAAAATTTTTCCCGGAACCGAGCCAACTCGGGCTTGCTTTTAACCGTTATAAATTATAAATCCTTTAACCATCCAGCAACATAAAACATAAGCTCACCTATCCTTTTGATACAGGTATGAATACCGCTGCAAAAAATCTCGAGAAGTTACCATGAGTTCTGAAAACGCACAAAACCTTCATTCTGAAAACCTGCTGGTTCATTTCCGAAGAATCGAGCACATCAAGCAGGAATCCAGATCCCATGTTTCCCTGGATCTAAACCAAAGACAACTCTGCGACCTGGAACTTCTCCTGAATCGGGCATTCTATCCTTTAGCCGGATTCATGAACCAAGCGGATTACGAGTCCGTCCTGGACTACATGCGCTTGGCAGACGGCACAGTCTGGCCCATGCCCGTATGCCTGGACGTCCCCGGCGAGACCGCGGACAAGCTAACCCCAGGAGATCCTCTGGCCCTCAGGGATGAAGAGGGTTTCATGCTGGCGGTGCTCACGGTTCAGGACATCTGGCAACCGGATCTTAAAAGACACGCCCAAGCAATATACGGAACCGAAGATCCCGCGAAACACCCCGGGGTGGCCAAACTCTTTCAGGAGATAAACCCTTGTTTCGTGGGCGGGACCCTGGAAGGGCTGCACCTTCCCATGCACTACGACTTTACTGAACTGCGCACTACCCCGGCAGAAACCCACCGCATGTTCACCCAGAAAGGCTGGCGCAACGTGGCGGGTTTCCAGACCGAAAGGCATTTGCACTGCGCCCACCGGGAGATGATTCTACGTGGGGCCAGGGAGGCCGGGGCCAACCTGTTCATCCAGCCAGTGGTGGGCAGGGCCGGCTCCAATGACCTGGATCATTTCACCCAGGTGCGCTGCTACCAGGAATTCATCCGGAACTTTCCCAGGAACATGGTTCAATTGGGCCTCATACCCCTGGAGCGGAGACTTGCCGGACCCAGGGAAGCCCTGTGGGAAGCCATCATCCGGCGTAATTACGGCTGCACCCACTTTATGGTCAGCGAGGACCATGGAGACCCCTTTGCCGGGGACAGCCAGGAACGTTTCTATCCCAGGGGAGCAGCCCAGGACCTGGTACGTTCCCTGGAAGAGGAGATAGATATCCGGATGATCCCACTGAAGAAGATGGTCTACGTGGAGGACAAGGCCCAATACTTCCCGGTGGACCAGGTGGATTCCGGGATGCAGGTCAAGGAGATCTCTTCTGCAGAGCTAAGGCGCAGGCTGGAATTCGACCTGGAGATCCCGGAATGGTTCTCTTTCCCCGGGGTGGTCCAGGAGCTAAAAAAGGCTTATCCCCCGCGGCACCAGCAGGGCTTTACCGTTTTCATCACAGGATTGTCCGGGGCGGGCAAATCCACCCTGGCCAAGGTCCTGTACGTACGCTTCATGGAGATGCGCGAGCGCCCGGTTACCCTCCTGGACGGAGATATCGTGCGCAAGAACCTCTCCAGCGAACTGGACTTCACTCGCAGGCACCGCAACCTGAATGTGCAGCGCATCGGGTTCGTGGCCTCGGAAATCACCAAGAACCGGGGCATTGCCATTTGCGCCCCTATTGCCCCGTACGACGAGTCCAGGAGCCTGGCCAGGGAAATGGTCTCTCCTTACGGCGGTTTTATCGAGGTTTACATGTCCACCCCCCTGGAAATATGTGAACAAAGGGATCGCAAGGGGATTTACGCCAAGGCCAGGTCCGGGATCATGAGTGGAGTCACCGGAATAGACGATCCCTACGAGCCTCCCAGGAGCCCGGAGCTAACCATTGACACCACGGACCTCTCTCCCACCGAAGCCGCCCAGGAAGTCTTCCTGTTTCTGGAGGAGCAGGGATATATTAAGTAATCCCTTGAATTCAGGGATTGAAGGGATTCTTTGACAGTAGTCTGTAGCCTGGGGTCAATATTCAGTGGTCTGTGAGGCATTTTTACAACTATTCAGAATAGTTAGAATTTATTTACAATTTGGATTCATTACCTTGCAAAAAGTACAAGTAATCGGCACCGGACTGGAATACGCGGACCTCACTCCCAGGCACCTGGAGATCATCAGCCAGGCCCGGATCCTGGTGGGCGGCAGGGAACAGCTGGACTGGTTTCCGGATCATCCCGGTGAGAAACTAGAAATAAAATCCCCTGTACAGCAGGTGGTAGATAGTATCCAGGCCTGGATGCAGGACAAGCAGGTAGTGGTTCTGGCCACAGGGGATCCCCTTTTTTACGGGATCGGCACCACACTGATCCGAGATCTAGGCCGGGAAAACGTGGACATCCACCCCAATGTCTCAGTTATGGCTCGGGCCTTTTCCCGCATAAAAAAATCCTGGGAGGATGCATCCTGGATCAGCCTGCACGGGCGCAATACCCGGGAATTGCTCCCAACCCTGGCTTTACGGAAACCTTTGTTCGTATTCACGGATTCCAGGAATTCGCCGGACCAAATAGCTAGGGTTGTAGAGCAGCAGGCCCCTGGTCTCTGGCAGATGTGCGTTTTGGAGTGCCTGGGACGCCCCGAGGAACTTATACGCTGGCTTTCCCTGGAGCAGGCGGGCCGGGAGAGCTTCCAGGAGCCCAATTCCCTGATCCTGTGTCCGGAGCAGGATTCCGGCTTTCAGTCCGGAGCGCCTACCCTGGGAGGTCCGGACGAGGATTACCTACACGAAAGCGGCATAATTACCAAGCCCGAGGTGCGGGCGGTAACCCTGTCCAAGCTGGACTTGAAGCCGGAGCACGTTTTCTGGGACCTGGGTGCCGGGAGCGGAGCGGTGGCTGTCGAGGCCTCCCTGTTCGTGACTAGGGGCCGCATCCTGGCAGTGGAAAAAAATCCCGAGCGCCTGGAACATATTCAAAAAAACGCCCAGCGCTTTAAAGCCTTTCAGGTTGAGACCCTGCTCCTGGAACTGCCCCGGGGCATGGAGGACCTTCCAGATCCGGACCGGATATTCGTGGGCGGTGGAGGCCGGGATCTGCCTGAGATCCTGCGCCAGGCCGCCTCACGCTTGAAGCCGGATGGCAGAATAGTTATGAACCTGGTGGTTTTGGAAACCCTAAACCAGGCCCTGGACACCCTGCATGAGCTGGGCATGAGCACCCAGACCATCCAGGTCCAGATAAACCAGGGCAGCGAGATTCCTGGCGGGACCAGGTTCCAGGCCAAAAACCCGGTATTCGTGGTTTCGGCAGAGTTTCAGTAGTCGGTAGGATTCGGGAATTCCAGGATTCTGGGATTTAGGAATTCTGGGGTCTGGTGCTTGGAGTTTGATAAAAGCGATCCAATAACTACAACGAAACTTTAGCTTTTACGGCACAGGCTTAGCTTGGGGACTGTCCGGCACTTATTTTTCTAACGCTAACAGTTCTTAAATTGTTATCAGAAAAAATAAGTGCGGGACTGTCCCCCTCCGGGCTGTATGCCTCCGGGCTAGAAGCCAAGCCGATTTCTCGCAAAGTTTCGTTGTAGTTATAAGGTGGTGAGTAACCCGGAAATGAATATTTATCCCATACAATTTGTAGGTGCAGGGCCGGGAGATCCGGAGCTGATCACGGTCAAGGGAGCCAGGGCTCTGGAAAGGGCGGACCTGGTGATTTACGCCGGTTCCCTGGTTCCGGAGGCGGTATTATACTGGACGCCCCGGGACGCGGAAAAAGTAAGCAGCGCCGGATTGCACCTGGAAGAGATTGTCTCTCTTATGGCAGCCAGGCAGGAAAAAGGACACCGTGTGGTCCGCCTGCACTCCGGGGACCCTTCCCTGTACGGGGCTATAGCGGAACAGATGCATGCCCTGGATGAATACAACATACCGTATGAACAAATCCCGGGAGTCAGCGCAGCGTTTGCTGCAGCTGCCTCTTTGCGCATGGAATACACCCTCCCTGAAGTCTGCCAGACCCTGATCCTTACCCGGGCCGAGGGCCGCACCCCGGTCCCGGAAACCGAGCACCTCCGGTCCCTGGCCCAACACCAAAGCTCCATGGCTATATACCTTTCCGCTGGGCTGGCGGACAAGGTCCAGGCGGTCCTGGAAGAATCCTACGGCCCGGATTCCCAGGTAGCAGTAGTGCATAAGGCCTCGCACCCGGACGAGCAGATCATTTCCACTACCGCCAAGGAGCTGGCCTACCGGATACAGGAACGCGGCATAAAGGGCCAGGCCCTGATAATCGCCGGGCCTTCCTTGAATTCAGCCCGCAACCTTCACCCCGCTTCCAGGCTATACGACCGGGAGTTCACCCATGGCTACCGTCAGGGAGAAGGACAGTGATCAGTAGCCAGTGGTCAGTGGTCAGGGGTCAGGAGTCAGGGGTCTATAGTCTATAAGGACTTTAGGGTGTGGGGCATGGGAAAAATTTCAAATTCCAAACAATGAAAAGTAAAGCAGCATTACATGTCTCTGAATGGAATTTATTGCTCAGCACTTTAGAGCTGGACAGTCAAAAGTTCTCGCGCAACACGCTGGAACTATTATACTTTTCCAGGTTTCAGCTGTTCAGTTGCATTCAGGGTATAACCGCCTGAAATCACAAATCTTTTTTTAACCTTTAACTGATAACTGATAACTTTTAACTCTCAAGCTTAGAACTTAGATGTATAGAAAACAACTAGCAGTTTGGGCGGTCACGGAACAAGGGGCGCGGATTGCCGCCGGTATAGCCAGGGAGCATTCCGGTGCCCAGCTCTACCTGAAATCCGGGATAGAAAACCGACCCCGAGAAGCGATTGTTTTCCAGCGCCTGACGGATGCGGTATGGGACTACTTTCACTCCTACCGCACCCACGTGTTTGTCATGGCTACCGGGATTGTGGTCCGAGCCATAGCCCCTCTGATATCGTCCAAATACCGGGACCCAGCTGTGGTAACAATTGACGAATCCGGCAGCTTTGTCATCAGCCTACTTTCCGGGCACGTAGGCGGAGCCAACCGTATGACAGCAATCATGGCAGCCCATCTGGGAGCTACCCCGGTGATCACCACTGCCACCGATCTTGCCCGGGTCCCGGCCATAGATGTCCTGGCCCTGGAAAAGGGACTTACCCCTGAAAACCCGGAAGCTGCCAAGGATATAAGCATGGCTCTGCTTGACGGGGAAAAAGTAAAACGCTTCGATCCCCGAAAAATACTGGAGCCGGAATTGGCTGATTGGACCCAAGCCGTGCAGGAGCCGGAATTTTCCCCGGATCCGGGCATTATAATCCATCACGGGCTAGTGAACATCCCGGACCGGGTGCTGGTACTTCGGCCCAAAAGCCTTGTAATTGGGATGGGCTGCAACAGCAAAACCGATTTCCGGGAACTGGAAGAGGCTTTGCAAGCGGTTCTTAAAGAACACGGGCTCAGCCCAAAGTGCATTGATTTTTTGGCCACCATCCAGGAAAAGACCAGCGAGACCGGACTACTAGAACTAGCCCATTGCTTGGGTCGCCCCCTGATGGGATTTACTCGGGATATCCTGGGACAGGTGAAAAACGTGCCCAGCCCCTCGGAGACAGTGCAGAAACATATGGGAGTAGAGAGCGTATGCGAAGCAGCGGCAATAATGGGAGCCGGTCAAGGGAAACTCCTGGTGCCCAAGCAGAAGTCCGGCAACGTGACCGTGGCAGTGGCGGAAACACGCTGTATATAGTGGGCATAGGCCCCGGTGACGAACGCAACATGACCATGGCTGCCAGGCAGGCCCTGCAGGATGCGGAACATGTATTCGGATACAGCACCTATATCGAACTTGTCCGTCCCCTACTGGAAAATAAAAGCATTACTGCCACCGGGATGCGCAAGGAAGTGGACCGGGTGCGGGAAGCGGTACACACTGCCAGGCAGGGAACGACCAGCGCTTTGATCTGCAGCGGGGACCCTGGGATCTACGCCCTGGCCGGGCTGGTATTCGAGATCTGCAGCGAAAGCGAAATTTTTTTCGGGGAAGGCCCCGGACAAATCCGGGTGGAAGTAATACCCGGGGTTCCGGCCTTGGGGGCGGGAGCGGCCCTGCTGGGAGCCCCGCTTACCACAGATTTTGCAGCCATCAGCCTAAGCGACCTCCTAACCCCTTGGGAAAAAATACAAAAACGCATCCGGGCCGCAGCAGAAGCGGATTTCGTCTTAATTCTGTACAACCCCAAAAGCAAGAAACGAAACTGGCAACTGGAAGCAGCCAAAAGCATAATCCTTGAGCACCGTCTGCCGGATACGCCTGTAGGTCTGGTCACATCCGCCATGCGCCAGGAGCAGAGCGTGACCCTTGCCACCCTGGCCGGGCTGGACAGCAACCTTGTGGGGATGCAGACCACGGTCTTCGTAGGCAGCTCCGAGACCTTTGCATACCAAGGCCGTATGGTCACCCCGCGCGGGTACAAGGACAAATATCACCTGGGTCCGGAGAATGGTTCATGAGTGAAGCGTAATTCATTGCTACCCGGATTATAACGGTATCATTGACACTCACCCTATTTCCAACTAAAGATCATTAAAACTTTTTTAACTACAGCTAAACTGGGCTTGGCTCTATAAACAGCGTTATCCAGTGGAAGCATTTTTACTTGGAGACAACAAGTGTCTCTGTAGCTATAAAACCCGCTGACAAGGATACCAATCACAAATGTATCAAAAACCCCCTAAAAAGTGGTGTATTATGCAAAACACTCGGTTTTCTTGGCGCTCAATTCTGGCTGTTGTTATAGGACTAGGGATCATTTTGGCAGTTACAGGGACCTACAGCAAGGCAAGCGAATTTACAGGAATTTACGTAGGTGGTAGTACTGGGTTATCAAATTATGGTGTGGAACTAAATTATGAAGATGATTATATAGACGGTTTATCTGCGGCAGGGTTCAACCAGTTCGGAATCTTTGCCGGCACAGGCGCCGCACACAGAAATATTTATTACGGCGTGGAGGCCAACCTGGGTATTCATAATGCTGATTTCTCTTCTGAAATTGGCGATGATTTCTCTTTTGAGAGCGATATTGAGGAAACTTACGGAGTTACCGGAAAATTAGGATACGTATCATTCGACAATATACTTACGTATGTATTGTTTGGCTGGCAATGGACCAACATAGACTCCACCATCCGGATTAATGGTGACGAATATTCAGATGACAAGGAGTTTGACGGTTTAAGTTTAGGTGCTGGAGTAGAACATCAATTATCTGAAGGCATATTCTTCCGGGGCGAATACAGCTATACTCTTTACGGTGAGGAATCTATAGATGAGGTGGACATAGATCCCCACGGGGTCAATTTTCGTCTAAGCATGGGGTATCGTTTTTAAAAAATTTCACCTCCTCTCTTAACAGGCAAAGTTATTTGATGGCACATTATCTTTACGTTGAACCGGGTTAACTTTTTACTCTCAAGTTATCATCTGGACAGTCAAAATTTTTCGTATAACACTTTGGATTTATTGCATTTTTAAGATATCAATCAAATGACCAGATGTTCTTAGGATATAACCTTTTGAAATCATGAAGCTTTATTTTTCAACTATTAACCATTAACTGATAACTTTTAACTCTCCAGTTATCACAAAAGCAGCAAAAACAACACACCCAACCCCCAGGAAATCCAGGACGCGCACATAACCAGCCTAGTGCTGTGCCATATCTGCCCAGGATCCAGGGACCTTATCTCGTCCCCCATCCAGGGTTTATCCACCAGGGCATGAGAGTACTGCACCGGACCTCCTAGCCTTACCCCCAGCGCCCCGGCTACAGCCGCCTCGGCGTGTCCGGCGTTGGGAGAAGAGTGTTTCCAGCGATCCCGAAAGCCCACATGCAAGGAACGCCTCCAGTCTTTACCGCAAAACCGTGCTGCCAGGGAAATCACCAGGATGCTGGCCCTGGCCGGGACGTAATTAAGTATATCGTCCAGCTTGGCTGAAACGTATCCGAACCGCTCATACCTGAAGCTTTTATATCCCACCATGGAGTCCAGGGTATTAACCGCCCTGTAGCTAAGGGCCAGGGATACGCCCATAATCACCGGAGCAACTCCCAGGAGATGTCCCAGCAGGCTACCGACCACGAACCAGAAAACCAGGGCCAGGAATCCGTCCACGAAGTTTTCTGCCACGCTCTCCACTGCCGCCCGGATGGTGCCTGGAGAGTCCAGCCGGCTGACGTCCCGGCCCACGATCTTTTGCAAAAGTCTCCTGGCTTGACTCAGGTTGTCCTGATTCAGGGCAATAGCCACTGGACTGGCGTGAGATGCCAGATCCCTAAGTCCCAGACAGGAGAAAACCAGGTAAATAAACAACAAAAGATCCAGAGGAGGCAGGAACCCAACCAGGTACAGCAAAACCAAAAACAGGACGTTTACCAGGAGCAAGACTCCCAGAAGCAGAACAACTCCCCCCAGGTAACCGTCCTGTCCCCGGGAAAAAAGAAACCGTTCCAGCCCGGATATGGCATTTCCCATAAGGCGCACCGGGTGCAGGCGATATACCGGATCCCCCATAGCCCAGTCCAAGAAAAATGCCGCGGTCAATACCAGAATGCATTCCAGCATACGAATATCTCCTTGAAGTCAACTCGCTGAATCAGGCAATGATTGGTTCCAAGCCTTATAAATTGTGCGTTCCAAAATGTAAACTTTAAAAAAGAACTGCGCCATTAACTACAACGAAACTGATCATCAAGAGACTCCAGTTTACAAAGTTGGATTTGCCATCCCACGTGTTGACATTAGGTAACTTTCAAGATATTTAAATATTTTAATACAACGAAGCTTGGTTTTGTAACCATGGCTCTATAAACAGCCTTACTATTATGACAGCAACTCGTACTCTAGGTCCGAGGGTTCTGCACACTGGGCGCAAACTGTTTGAGCGACGTAGGCCTGTTAGCAGAATTCTCGCACCTCTGGATAATAAGTTTCGTTGTAGTTAATCTAGACAGAATTCCTCTGCTAATATCACGAAAGCTGGTTCGGGTACGCCGCACGCGTTGAATAGGGAACCCTGTGCAAGTCAGGGACGGACCCACCGCTGTAACCGGGGACGAAAACCGCTTTGGCCACTGTCCCTTCGCACCTACTTTTCTACGATGTTTGTTTTCCTTAAAGAAAAAAGTAAGTGCGGGGGATGGGAAGGCGCGGTAAGCCCTTGTTGAATCCTGCCTCCGGCAGGGCAGCCTGTGGCTGCATTCAACTGGGCAAGTAGGACGATCCGGGAGTCAGAAGACCTGCCCGAACCTCCGGATGGGACTCTCAAGTCCAACCCGGAAAACGCTTGATTCCGAGGATGAAAATGGGACATCCCCGGGTCGAAATGCTTCGGCCCGGGGATTTTTTTTGGATAATACATGCGTGTAAGAACCCCGGTATTACTGCTCGTTTTGGGCTCTTTGCTGCTGGGCATGATCCTGGCTGCGGTAAGCATGGGATATGTCCAGATACCCGTGCTGACCACGGTAAAGATGCTCTTTTACAAGCTGACCGGACAACAGGAGCTTTTGCTCCAGGCGGATCCCCTGATCAACACCGTTATTTTCGAAGTCCGCCTGCCCCGGGTGCTCACCGCGGCTATCGTGGGAGCTGGACTGGCCCTGGCCGGAGTTATCTTCCAGGGTCTTTTGCTCAATCCCCTGGCTGATCCCTACACCCTGGGGGTATCCTCGGGAGCGGCTTTTGGTGCGTCCCTGGTTCTTTTGTTCAACCTGCAGTTTTTGGGTATATACACCCTGCCCCTGTTCGCTTTCGTAGCCGGGTGCCTGACACTGCTCTTCGTGATTTACCTCTCCGCCACAGCCGGAGGGATGTCCTCGAACAACCTTATCCTGTCCGGGGTGATTGTCAGCGCCATACTCTCGGCTGGAATCAGCCTGTTCAAGTACCTGGCCCAGGAGCGGGTCTCGGTTATCATCTTCTGGCTCATGGGCAGCTTTGCAGCCAGCACTTGGGCGGAGCTCCTTTTGACCGCCAGCCTGGTTTTTTTGGGTTTTGCAGTATTCATGTACTATTCCCGGGATCTGAATCTTATATCCTTGGGCAGCAGATCCGCGGCGTCCCTGGGGGTGGACACCACTAGGCTCAGGCTGATTCTGCTCATCACAGCCTCCTTGGTGGCCTCGGTATGCGTGGCCATATCCGGAATAATCGGATTCGTGGGCTTGCTTATCCCGCACATGATGCGATCCTTGACCGGGCCGGAGCACAGGAGCCTACTTCCGGTGAGCCTCTTGTGCGGGGCACTGCTTCTTCTGGCTGCGGATACAGTAACCCGGACCGTGCTTCCGGCAGAAGTGCCCATAGGCGTGCTCACCGCCCTAATAGGCGGCCCGTTTTTCTGCTACATCTTTCGCAAGAGACAGATGCAGTTCAAGGTATAGATTATGGCCTTCAACATGGACGGCGTGCACTACGGTTTGGACAAAACCACTATTTTGCATGATATAAACATAAATCTGCCCCCCGGAAAAATATACGGTGTTCTGGGTCCCAACGGGAGCGGAAAGACTACTTGGCTGGATCTCCTTATCCGGCACAAGACCCCCAGCCAAGGAAAAATAAACTACAACGGGAACAATCTGAACCACTACTCCCGTAAACAGCTCTCCAGGGAAATCGCTCTGGTCCCCCAGGACTACCGGATGAACTTTCCCTTCCAGGTCCTGGAGGTACTGCTTATGGGGAGATATCCCTTTTTGCCCAGGTTCTCCTCTCCCGGAACCAAGGACCTGGATATAGTCCGAGATGTACTGGAACAAACCGGGTTGAACCAGCTCCAGGACAGGCGGGTAACTGAACTTAGCGGCGGAGAGAGGCAAAGGGTGGTGTTCGCCCGGGCTTTGGTCCAGAATACGCCGGTTCTCATCCTGGACGAGGCCACTGCCAGCCTGGATATCAAGCACGGCCTGCACCTGTTGTCCCTGGTCCGGGACCGGAACCAACAGGAGCAAACCACGGTTTTTGCCGTGTTCCAGGATATCAACCTGGCAGCCGCCTTCTGCCACGAGCTGATATTCTTCAAGCAGGGCAGGATCATGCTCCATGGCCCCACCACCGAGGTGCTCACCCCGGAGAATCTGGAGCTGGTCTTCGGGGTCCGGGGCAAGGTTTATTATGATACCTATGCCCAGTCCACCCAGGTGGTGTTCAGGATTTAGAATTCTGGAATTCAGGGATTTAGGGATTGAGGGATTGAGGAATTCAGGGATTTAGGGATTTAGGGATTGATTCCAGGATTTAACCACTGGTGAGTCAAAAGTCTTCGTGCAACTATCTAGATTAACTTTATTTTTTCGGAGTTACAACTGTCTGCAGCCATCCAGCTATAACGCTCTAAAATTATTGGCTTTTGACCTTTAACCATTAACTGATAACGGATAACTTTTAACTCTCAAGTTAACCAATAACCCACAACAAAAACACGTCCATGACTTTTAAAAACTTGCTCACACCAATCTTGGGACTTTTTTTGCTGTTGGTTGTTTGCGGTCCGGCCCTGGCCTCGGAAATGCGCATCCTGGATTCCCACCGCATCCAGGACCAGGGTGGGAGGCAAATCCAGGTGGACGAGCCCTATGAACGGATAATTTCCCTGTACGGGGCCCATACCGAGAACCTGTTCAGCCTGGGCCTGGACCAGGAGATCATCGGCGTGGGCATGAACGAGTGCTACCCACCAGAGGCCCTGGAAAGACCGGATTTCTCCTACCAGGAAGGCCCGGAAAAAATCCTGGCTGCCCAGCCGGACCTGGTGCTGGTCCGGCCCATGATAGACAGGGGCTATTCCAAGCTTATGAACACCCTGGAGCGATCCGGTATCACAGTGGTTTCCCTGCAACCCGGCAACATAGAAGAAATGTATACCTACTGGGAAATACTGGGCACTCTTACCGGACGCCAGGAACAAGCCGGTGAAATGCAGGATAATTTTCGCTCTGCCCTGGATTACCTCCAAGAACTTACAGCGGACATACAAGACCCCAAGGGAGCCTTTTTCGAGTCCATGCACCAGCAGCTGAAAACCTTTGCCCCGGAATCTATGCCCATATTCGTGCTGGAAGCAGCCGGGGGAAAAAACGCCGCCCGGAATCCCAGGCAAGTCCGGGGAACCAACATCGCGGATTACGGCAAGGAAAGGCTTCTGGCCCGGGCGGATGAAATCCAGGTTTATTTTGCCCAAAAAGGCCCCATGAACCAGCCCGACCCGGAAAGGATCAAGAACCGCTCCGGACTACACCTATTACAGGCGGTACAGGAGGACCGGGTTTACACCATAGACGAGGCCCTTGTTTCCAGGCCCACCATGCGCCTTCTCCAGGGCATTTACCAAGTGGGCAAACACCTTTATCCCGAGCTGTACGACACCGAAGTGAAGAAAAAGCTAAACTCCTTCAGAAAAGTGCAAAGCAAGGAATAATCAAGACATGCAGAACATAAAAGAACAAGGAAAATTGTATGGCATCGGAGTTGGACCGGGAGATCCGGAGCTCATGCCGATCAAGGCCGTAAACATCCTGAAATCCGTGGGAGTTATCTTTTGTGCCTCCTCCAGCAAGAACAACCACAGCCTGGCCATAAATATCGCCCAGCCCTATCTGCCCCCGGAAACCCCTATAACCAAGCTGGCCTTTCCCATGACCATGGACAAGGAAGTTGCCCAAAAGGCCTGGCTGGGACACGTGGAAACCATAATCCGGGAACTGCGCCAGGGCAAGGACGCAGCCTTCCTCACTCTGGGCGATCCTTTGACCTACTCCACTTACGGCTATCTCTTGCAATGCATGCAGGATCATGCCCCGGAGATAAGTATCGAAACCGTACCCGGCATCACTTCCTTCCAAGCCGCGGCAGCCGCTACCAATACCACCCTAGTGGAAGGCGAGGAAAGCCTGCTCGTGCTCTCCGGGGTTCAGGGCGGGGACAAGCTGCGCCAGATGTCTAATCAAGTGGACAACGTGGTCTTTCTCAAGGCCTACAAGAATATATCCGATATCTGTGGCGCACTGGAGGAAACCGGCAGGATGGATTCCAGCGTGGGCGTGGTCCGGTGCGGATTCCCGGACCAGGGCGTATTTCAGGATATACGCAAGCTTTGCCAGCAGGAACCCAAGTACTGGACTCTAATAATATCCAAGCCGAGCCATGAACAAAGTTAAAGCCCAACTCGCCCCATTCCTGGCGGCCCTGCAATTTCTTACCGTGATTCCGGTGCCGGCTTACGTGGAAAGGACCGAGCTCGTGCGCTGCCAGCCCTGGTTTCCAGTAGTGGGCCTTGTCATCGGACTGGGAGCCGGCCTGGCATACGGACTGGCCATATTGCTGGGGTTGCCTCCCATGGTGGCGGCCATGGTGGGAGTGTTGGCCCTGTCCGGGCTGAACGGTTTCCTGCACCTGGACGGGGCGGCTGACACCGCAGACGGCTTTTTTAGCGCCCGAACCCGGGACAGAATCCTGGATATTATGCGCGACAGCCGCATCGGAACCATGGGGGTGGTGGGACTGATCGCGGTGCTGGGGCTCAAGTGGTCCGCCTTGGCCTCCATGCCCGCGGATGCCGCCTGGACCGCCCTAATTCTGGCACCGGTCTTAGGGCGCTCCGCCCAGGTGCTGAGCATGAATCTTTTGCCCTATGCCCGGCCCGAGGGCGGTTTGGTCTCCATATTCATGCATCACCCCAAGAGATCCAATGTTTACTGGGCTTTGGGACTGGCCGTAGGCTTTGCCCTGATCCTAGGAGGCGGAAGCGGATTGGTGGGCCTCATGTTTGCGGCAGCGGCAGGAGTGCTCTTCAGCCTGTGGTGCATGCGCATGCTGGCTGGGATTACCGGGGACACGGTAGGCGCAATCACTGAAATCGTGGAGTTTACTTTCCTGTGCACCCTGGCTGCCATGGTGACCGTGTAAGGCAGGAGAAACAGAAATGACCAAGGCAAACACTACACAATCAACCCCCCACTGGAGACTGGGCACCACCTCCTACGTGATACCCGATACCATCCCGGCCAACCTGGATTTTCTCAAGGACAAGGTCCAGGACGTGGAACTGGTTCTTTTTGAATCCCCTGAAAAATCCAGCATCCCTTCCGTCCCGGAAATTCAAAACATGCAGGGCTTGGCCCGGGAATGGGATCTTACCTATACCGTGCACTTGCCCCTGGACCTAGAAGCAGGCGCCCCGGATGAAGACACCAGGCGCTCTGCCGTGGAGAACTGGATCCGCGTCCTAAAGCGCACTGAATCGCTCTCACCCGTGGGCTGGGTGGTGCATTTAAACCAGCCCCACCCCCCACAGACCCGTGAGGGAGAAACCTGGAAAAAGCAGTGCCAAAAGAGCATCCTGGAGCTAAGCCGGGTTGTTCCCCCTGCAAGCCTTTGCATCGAAAACCTGACCTACAGCCACGAATGGATCTGGCCCTGGGTGCTGGATATGGGATGTTCGCTGTGCATGGATATAGGCCATCTTCTTTTGATGGGAGAGGATGTGGAAGCGGTCTGCGACACTTGGCTGCCATGGACCCGGATCATCCACCTGCACGCCCTAAATCCCGAGGGCCACGACCACAAGGGGCTGCAGCACATGGACACCAGCTTCCTGGCCCGTTTGCTCCAGAGGTTCGATTCCGCAACCGGTCCCAGCCGGGTGGTAACCCTGGAAATCTTCTCCCGGCGCAATTTCGAGGCTTCGCTACAAGCCCTGCAAGAGGCAAGGCAATGCAGCACAGAGTGATTTACGTCTCCGGCGGCTGCAAAAGTGGGAAAAGCAGTTTTGCCCTGGATATGGCCCGTGGGTATTTTCCCAGGGTGTTCGTGGCCACCGCCCAGGCCCTGGATACCGAAATGGACGAGCGCATCCGCAGGCATCGGGAAGAGCGCGGTTCGGATTTTAACACCATGGAGGAGCCCCTGCACCTGGCCGGTGCCCTGTCCCAGGTGCCTTCCGGAACCCAGGTGGCCCTGATTGATTGCCTCACCCTCTGGGCAGCCAATCTCATGCACCAAGGAGTTACCGATACCGATGACTGTCCCCAACTCCGCGATCTGCTCCGGGTCTTGGAAAGTCCGCCCTGCACGGTTATCCTGGTGAGCAACGAGCTGGGCATGGGATTGGTGCCAGGGGATTCCATGTCCCGGAGGTACCGGGATCTCACCGGCAAAATAAACCAGTTGGTCGCGGCCCGGGCGGACGAGGCCCACTTTCTTGTCAGCGGCCTTCCGCTGCAACTGAAATAAAACTTTAACCAAGGATCTTCAAATGAACCTTCTGCAAGACACCCTGGACAGGATCCGTGAACCGGATGCCCGGATAGAATCCGCTGCCCGGGAGAGGATGGCCAACCAAGCCAAGCCCCCGGGAAGCCTTGGCCGTTTAGAGGACGTGGCTGCCCGCCTGGCAGCCATTCACCGCAGCATAGATGTTCACCTAAAAAACAAGATGGTAGTAACCTGCGCCGGGGACCACGGCGTGGTTCAGGAAGGGGTTAGCCTGTTTCCCCAGGAGGTGACCGCCCAAATGGTTTACAATTTCGTACAGGAGGGGGCATCCATAAATGTTCTGGCCCGGCACGCCGGGGCCCGGGTCCGGGTGGCGGATATCGGGGTGAATTTCGATTTTGAGCCGGAATTGGACATCATCCACAAGAAGGTGCGCAAATCCACCTGGAACCTGGCTCGAGGTCCGGCCATGAACCGAGAGGAGGCTGTAGCAGCCATTGAGGCCGGGATAGAGATAGTAAACGACCTGGCTGCCAGCCAGGAGCTGGATCTTTTGGGCACCGGTGACATGGGCATCGGGAACACCACCCCTTCCACTGCAATAATAGCTGCTTTTTCCGGTGTTCCTGTAAAAAATCTTACCGGCACCGGCACTGGCCTGGACCAGCAGGGTCTGGCCCACAAGGCAAAGATCCTGGAACAAGCCCTGGATCTGAACCAGCCCCGGGCCGCGGATCCCCTGGACGTACTATCCAAGGTGGGCGGTTTCGAGATCGGTGCCCTGGCCGGGCTGGTGCTCGGGTGCGCTGCCCGCAGCATACCGGTGGTGAGCGACGGTCTGATCTCTACTGCTGGGGCCTTGATCGCATGCAAGCTAAGCCCCTTGGCTGGGAAATACCTGTTCGCAGGACATCGCTCTCGGGAGATCGGGCACAAGATCATGCTGGAACAATTAAATCTCTATCCCATGCTGGATCTGGACATGAGGCTGGGAGAAGGCACTGGAGCCGCTCTGGCCATGGAAATCATGGATGCCGCCACCCGGGCCCTGGCTGATATCAAGACCTTTGACGAGGTGGGCATCCAAAACGCCAGCCGGAAGTAGATATGCAAGATCACCACCACATGCCCCACGGCGGGGACATAGCCGCTCTGGCTGCCCAGGCCGGGCGTGACCCGGAACAGATCACGGATTTCTCCGCCAACATCAACCCCCTGGGGTTCCCGGAATGGCTTAGGCCCCTGATCAGCTCCGTCCTGGGGAGCGTGATCCATTACCCGGATTTAAAGTGCTCCGGGCTGATCCGGGCCGCCTGCCAGCGATACGGGGCCCTCCCGGAGGAAGTTCTTCCCGGAAACGGCACCGCTGAGATAATAAATCTGCTGCCCCGGGCCATGAGCCACGACCGGGCCGTTATCCCGGTACCCACCTATGCGGACTATGCCCGGGCCTGCCAGTCTGCCGGGATAGAGACGGAGAACTTGTACCTGGATCCGGATCGGAATTTCCTTCTGGACCCGGAGGAACTGGCAAGCCGCTTGAGTGGCAACGAACTGGTCTTTATCTGCCGCCCCAACAATCCCACCGGGATAAGCCCGGATGGTCCCGGACTTCGCCGCCTAGCCAGACAGCATCCCAGGTCCACCTTCGTAGTGGACGAGGCCTTCGGGGATTTTGTATCCGGACTGGACAGCCTCACCCGGGACCGGCCACCTAACGTAATCCTTCTCCTTTCCCTGACCAAGATCTTTGCACTCCCCGGGCTGCGTATCGGAATCGCCCTGGCTGATCCGGAAATTGTCCGAAGCGCATCCGGTCTGCAGCCCAACTGGTCAGTGAACACCCTGGCTCAGGCCGCCGGGGAACACGCCCTGCTGGACACGGATTTCATCCAAAGGACCCGGGAATACGTGGATTCCTGGCGCGAGCAACTGGCTGAGAAATTGTCAGGGCTTTCCGGCATCAAGGTCTATCCCGGAGAGGCGAATTTTTTGCTCCTGCGCCTGGAGCGCAAGGATTTAAGTGCCTCGGAGCTCGCGGACAAGCTGCTAAAAAGATTCGGGTTGGCGGTACGGGTATGCGCCAACTTCCAGGGTCTGGATGACAGCTACCTGCGCGTGGCGGTGCGCACCCATCCGGAAAACGAGCATCTGGTCCGGTCCCTGGCAAGCCTGCTCCGAGACCGACCTCCCCGGCTGCCTCGGCCCAGGACACCGGCGGTAATGTTTCAAGGCACCAGCTCCAATGCCGGCAAGAGCATTTTGGCCGCTGCCATGTGCCGCATTCTGCACCGGGACGGGTACAGCGTGGCCCCGTTCAAGGCCCAGAACATGTCCCTGAACTCCTTTGTCACCAGCCAGGGCGGTGAGATGGGGCGGGCTCAAGTGGTCCAGGCCCAGGCGGCCCGAGTGGAGCCGGACGTGCGCATGAACCCGGTCCTGTTGAAGCCGGGCAGCGAGACCGGGTGCCAGGTAATAATAAACGGCCGGGCAGTTGGCAACATGGGTGCCACTGGGTACGTGGAGTACAAGCCCTGGGCCGCTGCCGCTGCCAAGGAGGCCTACGACAGTCTCCGTGGGGAGTTCGACGCCCTGGTCCTGGAAGGAGCGGGAAGCCCGGGAGAGATAAACCTCAAGAGCCATGACATCGTGAACATGGCCATGGCAAGGCATGCTGGCTCGCCGGTGCTTTTGGTGGGAGATATCGACCGGGGCGGGGTATTCGCCTCTTTCGTGGGAACCATGGAGGTCCTGGAAGAATGGGAGCGCAGGCTAATACACGGATTCGTGGTGAACAAATTCCGGGGGGACGTGGATTTACTGGGCAATGCCTTTGAGCTAACCCTGCGTCATACCCGCAGACCTGTGACCGGAGTAATCCCTTATTTCTCTGAGCTCATGATCCCGGACGAGGACTCCGTGGGCTGGAAAGAGGGTCTGGGAAGCGGGAAAGATCCGGATCCGGACTGCGTGCGCATCGGGGTAGTGGATCTCCCCCATATCTCCAATTTCACGGATTTCGACGCCCTGCGCATGGAACCGGACGTGGACCTGATAACAATCCGCTCCCCAGAGGATCTACAAAACAGGGACGCAGTCATCCTGCCCGGAAGCAAGAACGTCTTTCACGATCTGGACTGGCTCCAACACACCGGGCTGGACCAGGCCATCCGGCAGATGGGAGAAACAGGAAAATTCGAGACAATCGGCATATGCGGTGGGCTTCAGATGCTGGGCAAGGAGATAAGCGATCCCCATAAGCTGGAGTCCAGGGGCAGAAATCTGCCAGGGATTGGCCTTTTGGATCTGCACACTTCCCTGGCCCCGGAAAAGACCCTGACCCGGATAACAGCCGTGCACCTGGAATCCGGCCTGGAAGTTACCGGGTACGAAATCCACCACGGCCAGAGCCGCCTTGCAGACCAGCCGTTACTCCGGTTACCTGGCGGGGACCACGAAGGCCTCCGGACCCGGGACGGGCTGGTCTGGGGAAGCTATATGCACGGGATATTCGATGCGGACGAGTTCCGGCGCTGGTTTGTAGACAGGCTGCGCCGGCGCAAGGGCCTAAAGCCCAAGGAAAAAATCTGCTCCGTGTACAACCCGGACCTGGCCCTGGACCGCCTGGCGGACCAGGTCCGAAAGTGCCTGGATCTGAAGCAAATATACCAGTGGATGGGACTCTGACGGCATAAGAACATGGGCATTCACCGGATTGGATACGGCAAGACCTGCTCTATGGGTATTCCCCGAAAAAACTAAGTCTCTCTGGAGTTTACAACCATTCACCAAATTTCAATGGGGTTCTTGCGAAGGTAGTGAACCATCCCCCAGATTTAATTATCCGCCTGAATCATTTTCTTAGCGACCCCATTGTCTACCATTAAAATCCTTGGCTCTGGCTTGACTCTTCCCCTCCGCGGCCTGTTCCAGGGCATTCATACGCTCCATCAGAGTGGGATGAGAGTAGTAAAAACCGCTGTATAAAGGATGCGGAGTCAAGTTGGCCAGGTTTTCTGTGCCCAGCCTGGTCAGGGCCTGGATCATGGGCTGAACCCCTCCCATTTGCTCCGCAGCAAAACCATCTGCCTGGTATTCATGCCTCCTGGAAAGAGCTCCCAGTACCGGGCTTAGCCAGAAGGTAACCACTCCGGCCAGGAGAGCAAAAAGCACAAGCGCAGGTGCTGGACCGGCATGCTCGGCCTGAAAACCGAAAGCTTGGATAAAGGCCGGGGTTTCAAGCAACCAGGCAGCCAGGGCAAATCCGGCCAGGAGCATGGCCGCGGACAGAGTCAGCATCCTGGGCACGTGCCCTCTCTTGTAATGACCGATCTCGTGGGCCAGCACCGCCTCCAGCTCCCGGGGCTCTAGCTTCTCCACCAAAGTATCGAAAAGCACGATACGCCTGAATCTGCCGAACCCGGTGAAAAAAGCGTTGGAATGTCCGGATCTTTTGCTCCCGTCCATGACCTGGATAGTTTTGGCCTGGAATCCTGTCCTATCTGCCAGGTTCATGAGTCTCTCCCGCAGCTGCTCGTCAGATAGCGGGGTTAGCTTGTTGAAAAGGGGAAGAATAAGCAGGGGGTACAGGACCATCATGACCACCTGAAAGAAAAAGACCAGGGCAAAGGCAAAGATCCACCACAAGCTTCCGGCCATTATTATCAGCCAAACAATCAGGCTAAGCAGGGGCAGGGCAATAACCATACCTATGACAAGGCTTTTGAGCTGGTCCGAAATCCAGAGACCAATGGTGCTTTTGTTGAATCCAAAACGCTCTTCCAGTCTGAAGCTGGAATAGTAATCCAGGGGCAGGCCTGTAGCGTAAAATCCAAGATAGACTGCTGCCAGGAAAAGGCTTTCCCTGAGAACGTGCACGTCGCTGCCGGAATCAAAGAAATGGTGATAAAACCAGGGAAGGATCCCGGAGAAAAGAATCACCGCCAGCACAACCGCCCCGTACCAAATACTGAAGAGCTCCAGCCTGTTCCTGGCCAGGGTATAATCCACGGATCTGTTATAAGTCTCCGGATCCATTACCCGCAGCACTGTATCAGGAGGAGACTGCCTGGACTTTAGGACCCGAGTTCTATTCAATACTGCCAGAGCGGTCTGCCAGCAGGCCTTTGCTCCCAGCAGAACCGCTGCAGCCAGGATGATAAATGTTTCCAAGTCCAATTGCATATAAATAACCCTTGAGTATGGATGCTTACTCTATACATCTTGCAAGTTAAAAGTTCTCTGACAATAAAATTTCCCTGGGTCTAGGATCAAAAAATGCTACAAAGCCTTCTGAGACTGACATCGCAATATTTCCTTAATCCTGTTCCAGGAGAGAATTACAGCTCTGAAACAAAACTCATCAGCTTTAACTGTCTCCCATCCACTGGACAAGAGGCAGTCCCTTGAAATCAGCATCAGAAGTGTAAATGAGGGCTTCATGCATCTGTGCGGTGGCGTAAACCATGGCATCAGCCATGGAAAGACAGTGAAGGAGCGAAGTGTCTGCCGCTTTGATGGCCATGTTGTCGTCCAGGGGAATAATGTTTGATCGCTTCATGTAGCTGATGGCCAGGATTGCCTTTTCCTCGCCGACTTCACGTTTAAGGACCTTGTATACTTCATATAGCACAATACCGGGAACGAGGATTGCATCCACTTGTGTAAGGCACTGCTCGTACTTCTCGGCTTGTTTGCCGTCGGTAAACCATTCCAGCCAGCCGCAAGAGTCCACTATATGCATCAGTTCCGATCCTTTTTGTCCCTGTAATCGGAAACATTTGCACCTCGGGCGATGCCTCGAAGTTCCTCAAGCCTGACCTGGGGCATAAGGATGATCATGCCGTCTTTTTCCAGAACTGTCAGCTTTTGCTGCGGCTTTAGCTGCAGGCGCTCCCGTATAGCCCTTGGGAGAGCAACCTGGTATTTGCTTGAAATTGTGATCTCCACAAGCTTCCTCCTTTTTTTGCTATCGATCAGTATCGATAAAGAAATCGTAAAACGAAAAACTGCTCCTGTCAATACAGCCACTCGCCACGGCTGGCCTGTAAATCAAAAAAACTTTTCACATCTGGACAGTCAAAAGTTCTCGCACAACACGCTGGAATGATTGTACTTTTCAGATTTCAGCTGTCCAGTTGTATTCAGGATATAACTATCTGAAATCAAAAATCTTTTTTTCACTAATGGTCAGAATGGACATGGCCGCTAGGGTAATAGTTGTTGAGCTGGGAACCACCTCCATACGTTTCGGCGTCCACACCAGAGACCGCAAGAGTGGCTACAGCGGCACAAGGGCTTGTATTATTGTTTTCCCGGTGCTATAAGTACAGAACTAGTACGTGGACAAAGACATCACGCCCCCAAGAACATCTATACTATAACTGGAGGACTGTCATGAAAGTTTTGGTTTTGTGCTACTCCCTGTACGGCCACGTTTACGATCTGGCCCAAGCCGTGGCCCAAGGGGCCGAGGAGGTTGAAGGTGCCCAGGTTATCATCAAAAGGGTTCCGGAAACTCTGCCCCGAGAAGTAATAGAACAGATGGGGGCCCAGGACTTCCAGGAAGAATTTTTTGAGCTCCCGGTCTGCGATCCGCAGGAACTAGCGGATTACGACGCCGTAATCTTCGGT
>CAZNYT010000007.1:36735-53278 GCA_964577315.1 uncultured Desulfovibrionales bacterium | reverse complement strand
AGCATGTTTTCTTCCATATAATCACCAGAGCACCAAGGTGTCAATGATGTAGCTGCTTGAGGTCAGACAGCTATATTGTCCTGGACTCCAACGGTTTCAACCGGGGCTAGATGAGCTATGCCCCGGTTTTATCCTCTGACCCACTCATATGCCGCGACAGATATGGTTAGAAGCTCCAGTTGAGGAAAACCATGGCAGGAGCCACGGATTGGGGAAAATCCTTAAACCAGGGGCTGTCAGCGATTATGTTGGCTAATCCCAGTTGAACTCCGGAATCCACAGTTCCGGCATAGTTGATCAGCCCCCACTGCAATCCTTTCATGCTGCCGGCGTAGTTAAAAGCACCGGTTTGCAGCCCCTTAAAGTTCTGGGATGTATAGTTTCCAAGACCGCTTTGCCAGCCTACGAAATCTTCCCGGGTATAGTTGGCCAGGCCCCAGTGCACTCCCTTGTAGCTGTCCGCGTAGTTCATCAAGTAGGACCAGCTAAAACCCGCGCTTTCACCGGTGCTGCCACTCACTATACCCAGGGCCACCCCGCGCTGAGGATTTTCACCCCAGATGTTCAGGGAGAGGCCCTCGATCTTGACGTCTTTTTCATATAAGGCAACCTCCGGAGTTAAACTTGCCTGAAACTTCTTGGTGTCCGCGCTGACTGTAGTGGCCAGGGACATAAGAAAGAACAAACCTAGAAAAACCGTGGACACACTGAAAACAAACCTCTTCATGACTCCATCCTCCTATAGTTACAAGTTAGCTGCAGTAGAATAGCAGGGTTGTGCCCAGCACAATTGCTACCTAAGCAGGGAAATGCTTGGCTGAAAATTTTAAATTCATCCGGAGCCGGGCTAGTCCAGGAGGATCTCCTCCAGGGATTTCCTGCTCCTGGGCTCTGGATCCTCTGCGGGACGTCCCACTGCCAGCAAAGCCATGACCGCCATTTGCCCCGGGATGTTGAACCTCTCCTTGAGGGCGTCTTCATCGTACATTCCGATCCAGCAGGTCCCCAGACCCAGTTCCACTGCCCGGAGCATGATGTGGGTCAGGGCTATGGAGCAGTTCATGCCCGCTGCCCCTCGCAAAACCTCGGTGGGAGAGCTCTCAGCCCGGCTGACATAGTTTTCCACTCCCTCCAGCATCTCCGGTGGCAACACCGCGTTGTCCCGTAAAAAACGCACCCCGGCCCGGGCATCCTCCAGAAAACGCTGCAGGTCGGCGCAGCATACGATCACTGCCCCGGCTCCTCCCACCCATTTCTGACCCCGGGTGGGGGAACCCGACAGCCACTGGATATCGTCCTTTCCGTCTACGATCTTGAACCTCCAGGGCTGGGCATTTATGGCCGATGGTGCTAACCTGGCCGCATCCAAAAGCTCCATCAGCTCCTCCCGGGATACGGGCTGATCCTGAAACTTGCGGATGCTGCGCCTGGCCTGAATTGCTTCCTTAACTTCCATATTCCACCTCCTGGAAAGCGCTACTGCTGTTGTTGCTGCAATTCCTTTTTTTCCTCCTTGGACAAAAGCTGCTCCAGATCCAGAAGAATGATCAGCCTGTCCTCCATCTTGGCCACGCCGGTGATGTACTCGGACTCTATCCCGGCCAGGATGGGCGGGGGCGGCTCCACGATATCCTTGGAGATCCTAAGCACCTCTGAGACAGCGTCCACAATAAAACCCACCACCACATTGCGCAGTTCTACCACTACTATACGTAGACTTTGATTGTCCTCTGCCTCTGCATCCAGGCCGAAACGCTTGCGCAAGCTCACAATAGGGATAACCTTGCCCCGCAGATTGATCACCCCGTAAATAAAATCCGGGGCATTGGGCACGTGGGTTACCTGCATCATGCGAATGATTTCGTGAACCTGGAGAATATTGACCCCGAATTCCTCCTGGCCCAGCTTGAAAGTAACCAACTGCAGTGTGGAATCGTCGGACATCTGATGTTCAGAACTCATGCAACCTCCTGGATTCTTGGGGGCCATTCGAGCGTGAAGCAGCCCCTGTCTTTCATTAAGTTACCCCATACCACGGCGTAACTGCGATAAACCTAAACCCCAACCTTTGATTGCTTAACTATTGGCAACTATTCACCAAATCTATTTGGCTCTTTCAGCTCAAGTGTACGCCAATCCTGAGATATTTTTAACTCTCGCCCGCTTCGCTAGAGTCACCCAGTTAAATACCCCAGAGCCTTGCCCGGTTAAACCCCTGGCCCGTTAAATTCCTACCCGGTGAAACAGACCGAAGGTCTCCGTCGCCAGACGGGTTTCACTGGGTCTTTTCGTTTAACTGGGCTTATTCCGGTTAACTGGGGGACATGGAACAGCTCAGTTTCTGGAATTCCGCTCAACCGGCAAATAGAGATTTTTCAAGGGGTCTCTTCAAGGATGTATATTGTCCCATGCGATAAAGCGCAGGATATTTGAGTTTGGCTCCAAAGTAAACCCCGGCACCAAACCTGTTTTGCCCTGACAACTCCGCGCCCACCTGGAGGTACAAAAAAACTTGAACAGGGGTATCTTTTCACCATAATCCATCCAAAACATTGACCGAAGCTTTGTACGTACTTTTGCCGGAATACTTACCGATTTTCCCTGGAGGCTCCGTAAAACGAGCCTGGAAAAGCGCGAGCCGGATACGCGGCACGCAAACAGATTTGGTGAACAGATGCGAACGCGAAAGCTAATCCCGGAACGATTTACTGCCGGGCACTATCAGGCAATCTCCAAACCTGTAGCCGGATCCAGCTGGGTTTCAGATATCCGCACCGAAACCACTCGGCTGAAGTCCTGCAGGGGAGTAAAGATTACCAACTCCCCCCTTGTGCGCTCCGTGACCACCCCCAGGCCCAGGCATAAACCCTGTGCATCCAAAAGGCCCGCCAAAGAGAGCCTCCTGGCCCGGGGCAGGTTGTACACGGGGTACCGGGCGATTTCCAAACATGAGGAAACTGCGCTCTCAAAATATTCCCGGAATTTCCTGCGGCGGTTGGCTGCTCTTTGATCCCTGTTTTTGCGTCTGGCTTGAGGAGCCACCTTCAAATCCTGGACCCGGATCACCGGGTGTTTGCGCAAGGGGGCGATCACAGGCTCCAGTTCCCTGGCGTGCTGCAGGGCTATAACTGCGTCCGGCCGGAGCAGTTCGATCTTCCACTCCTTGAGGGCCAAGCCCCCTGAGGACCTGTCCACGAAGCCGGTGGTGTCCACAACCAGATTGGCCGCACCCTTTTCCCCGGCTTTTCTCCGCAGAAGCTCCAATCCTGTAAGAATGGGCGCTCCCCTGCCCCAGGCGTTGGTGGACCCCACGAAAAAGGATGCAGACTCGCGCATATCCCGGACATTATCCCAGAGGGTCAGATTCATGGTGGTGGGCATCCAGAGGCTGGTCTGACCGATATCCCCATCCAGCCAACCTGTTGTCCCGCCATTTGAGGACAGCTCCTGCACCAGCCACCTGACCAAGGTGCTTTTCCCGCTGTCCGTATCGCCCAGTACCAGTATCGTACCAGTTATCCGGGTAAGTTCGAGCCATTCCCGGGGTATGGTTATATCTTGCTCACTTCCCATTGGATCCAGACACTGATAGGCTTGAATTTTGCCAGATTACCTATGAAGCCACTGTGCCAGCTGGGCCTTCCAAATCTTGGGCACATCCAGTTTCAGCTCGCTTTGCCCAATCCATCCCCGGCCCAGGCCTCGGCCCAAGGTACGCAGAACGTAAGGACCCTTGCCCTGACTGCCTCCCGGATCCGGAATGCTTTTTCCCAGCATGAGATCCAGGGCCTGATCCCAGGAAAGATCCAAAACGGATCTACCCGCCAGGTGGCCAAAGCGCAGGATAAAGGCAGTGGTGGGGAATCCCCTGGGAGGCATCTTTCGGAACAAGAGGATGCCCACGGAATGGACTTTTACCTCGCTGCAAGGAAGGCATTCCGTTCGGCTCATCCAGATGGAGGCATGTCCGGGGCGATGCCACAGCCTGTAAGGCCTGAAATCCTGTTTTCGGAACCCGAATTTGTCAATCAGGTAGCCAAAAACCTCATGTTCCCGAGGAAGGGGTTCAAAGGCGTCTAAGCCTTGCGACAAAAAAGCCTCCTGTATCGTTGTGATGCGGCCAGAACCTCGCTGCCAGGCCTATATCCCGTCTGAAAACCTGACCCTTCCACTCCCTTAGACCGGGATCATAATGAAATCCAGGCGGAAAGGAAAGGGATTCCAGGACAGCCCACTCCGGATCTATCCCGGAAATCACTGCCTCGTTTTCCTCCGGGGCATAGGTGCAGGTGCTGTAAACAATCACACCTCCTGGACGGGTAAGTTCCACAGCCCTTTTAAGGAGCTGGGTCTGTATCTTGCTAAGCTGGATCCTCTTGTTAAAGGGGGTGGACCGAATCCATCCCGAGTGCTTGCGGCTGGTCCCTTCGCAGCTGCAGGGCACATCCGCCAGGACCCGGTCGAAACCATACCGCCCCGGGAGATGCCTCCCGTCCGCCTGGGTGGTCACCACCTGGGTTAATCCCAAACGGTTCAGCACGTCCCGCAGGCTTTGAAACCTCTTCCAATTGATCTCGTTGGCCAGGCAGCAGCCCTGGTCCTGCATCAACATGCCAGCCAACACGGTCTTGTTCCCGGGAGCAGCGCAGATATCCAGCAAATGTTCGCCCGGGCGGGGATCCAGCAGGAGTACGGGCCAGATGGAGACCTCTTCCTGGCAATGGATCATTCCCATCAAAAATTCCGGCCAGGTTCCGGGAGCAACCTGGGGAGGAATCCTCCAGGCGCCCTCCATCCAGGTCAAGGGTGTTGCTTCGGGGCACCTCTCTGGCAGCCATTCCCCGGTTTCATCCGGGTGGGACTTGAGCCGGTTGGTCCAGACCGCCCGGGGCAAGGGACGCAATGCAGCCCTCTGAAAAGCCTCCATGTCATCCACTATGGACTGATATCTGGCAAGTATCTGTTGCATGGCCTATTGCTTGTGCTTTGCTCGCCTGATCAGGGCCTGGTACGCCTTGGTCAACCTGATGAACCGGTCGTGATCCCCGCCTCTGTCCGGGTGCATCTTGAATGCCCTGCGGCGGTATAGCCTGCCCAGCTCCCGCTGGGACATATCCCCCAGCTTCTGCCTGGACACTCCCATGACCTCGCTGGCCTCATCCAGGCTAACCTCCTGCTGCTTGGAAGTGGGCATCTGGAAACGTGACCTGTTCCGGGCGATGAAATCCTGAATGCGCTCGTACATAAAGTTGGTGGGACCAAAGGGATAATCGAAATACATGATCACGTAGCGGACCAGGTACGGATGCAGCCACCCGCTTTTGTCCATGCCTTTCCAAAAGGACTCGTCCCGGTTCAGGCGGCAAAGTTCCTGCAGGCAAAGCTCGTCCACCTTTTCCGGGTCCAGGCCCTGGGGCATCTTGCCGGCAACCAGCTCCGAGAAAAAGCTGCGCAAGTACAAAAAGGAGTAAACGTAAAGGGCATACTCCGAGGGTCCCAATATCCGCAGCTCCATATCCAAAAAGATCTGTTCCAGCTCGTCCCGGGATTTAAAAACCAGGGGGCGGTAGAACTTGGTGGGTATCCGGGTCAGCTTGGACTGGTCCAGCTCCCCCAGGCGGAGGTAATTGTAGCGGCGCTTGTCCACGGGGTGCAGGCGGTGCCGGATAAAATCGTCCTCCTGGTTGCTTAACTGGGTTTTTTTCCGGCTCCTGGTATCCCGGCATTTGAATCCCTCCAGGGATCTTTTTGTCTCCGGGTGCAAAAAGGGCCAAAATATATCCTCCAGATCGTCGTAATCCCAGGACACGTCCTGTCCGTCCAGATGATCCTGCACGTCCTCGTGGATATAGAAGCTCCTGCTCCCGGGATAGACCAAGTATTGGGAGGGATCGGGGCCCAGGTCCATAAGGTCCTTGGACACGTAGACCCCGTCCTGCAAAACGGACTCCCGGATAAAATAGTACCTCTTGCGGTTATGAATCCGGCGCGCCAAATACATACTTTAATACCTCTTGGCCGCTGATGGCGGGGTACAGTTGTAAGTTAAGCAGAACTCCAGCTTATTTAGACCAGGCCTGGGATAGCAGCATCAGTTTTGCAACTCATGCAACCTATAATACCCTAGACCAGATGCCAACTTGATCTGCACCAGATAGACATTGAATCTCGCCCAGGCTTATAGTATATAATCCTTTCCAAGGATGACAGCAAGAAATGATTACTATTTTTTTGTGCAGCGACTGGATTAACAGCAAATCAAGAGCATATACCGCTCAAATAGGGGACCAGAAGAGTTACTGTAATGCAAGCCAAATTCGAGAATGAACATTGCAAGCAAGGTAACTTGGAACCCGAGAATATCCACATGACTCTACCCCTTAAGGAATGCATAGCCCTGGGCATAGGCAATCCCTGGATAGGGGATGACCGGGCTGGAGTGGAAGTGGTGCGCAGACTTTCTAAAATGGGGCTCTTTGTGGGAATCTCAGAACTCTATACCATGGGCACCGAGATCATGGACCGGCTCCTGGGATACCAGCGGGCCTTCGTGGTGGATGCCTGCCACCTGGGTGCCGAGCCCGGGACCGTGCACCGGCCCTGCCTGGAGGACATTTTAATCCGGCACGCCCTGCCCAGCTCCCACGCCATAAACCTGGGGACCACGCTTAAAACCGGATACAAGCTATTCCCAGAAGAAATGCCCAGAGAATTAAACATTCTGCTTATAGAAGTCCGCAGTTGCGGGGGCTTTTCCAAAACCTTGAGCCCTGCCGCAGAAAAGGGTGTGCAGAAAGCGGTTCAGATTATCGCCTCAGAGCTTAAAAAAGGCCCAGGTCAAACATGGTAAGCAGTAGCAAAGAGCTTTACCAGGGGATAAAGAAGCGGGCGAGCCCCTAGCCCATTAAACCGCAGAAAATGCGGTAACCGAACCTGAAGCAATCAAGCTAGAAACCACTGCAAATTCTGCCCATCCCGGCATGGAAGATTTCATACATGAGCAAGAAATTTGTCTTAATCCTGCTGGACGGTCTGGGAGACAAAAGCTTTGCCCGGCTCGGACATCAAACTCCCTTGCAGGCCGCTCACACCCCTTTTTTGGATAGTCTGGCCCAAAAAGGATGCACTGGGCTCTACCATGCAGCCTCCCAGGGACAAGCCCTGCCCAGCGAAAACGCCCACTTTGTCATGTTCGGATATGACCTCCGGGAGTTTCCCGGACGGGGAGCATTGGAAGCCCTAGGCAGCGGGATCGAGTTGCAAAAAGACCAGGTGGCGGTGCTGGCCCATTTTGCCTACGTAGGCCCAGAACAGAACCGGTTGAGATTGCTTCGGGATCACGTCCAGGCGGAGCCCTGGGAAATCCAGCAGGCGTTTTTCCAGGTGGCAGAATTCCAAGACCTCGGCCTGCACCTGAGTTTAAGACAGGCCAAGGGCCCTTTCGGGGTTATCCTGTTAAAAGGGGGTGCCTCCCCGCATATTACCGATTCCAACCCTGTTCTGGACGGGAATCTCTTGACCGCTGTAAAACCCTTGCAAGGCCACGAACAGGACCCCGCCAGCATCAATACGGCCCAGTTCCTTACCAGGTACCTTTCCTGGGCCCATGCCCGACTCAGCAAAACCGAGCTCAACCAAGAACGGAAGCGGTCCGGAGCCCCTCTTTTAAATGCCCTGGTCACCCAGAGAGCGGGTAGGCTCAGGGAAAGATTGTTGTTTGCCCAGAAAAACGGCATCAAGGGTTTGTCCGTGGCCTCCGGGGTGGTGTACCAGGGCCTGGCCAGATACCTGGGCATGGGCGTAGTCCGGGCTGAAGAAATGCAAGATCCGGGATTGGAGCTCAGGGAGAGAATCCACGTAGCAGGGGACTACCTGGATAAATACGACTTCATTCACGTGCACTCCAAGGCCCCGGATGAAGCCGCGCACAAAAAGGACCCCCTGCTCAAGAAACAAGCAATTGAAAGCCTGGATAGGGGATTATCCCAGTCCCTGCCCTCCCTTTTGGATCGCGGGGACGTGACCTTGGCGGTGACAGCGGATCACTCCACTCCTTCGGGCGGCTACCTGGTGCACTCGGGGGAGCCGGTGCCTCTGCTCATCACCGGTCCCGGAACCCGGGTGGATCCAGTGGAAAAGTTCCATGAAACCTCGGTGGCTTGCGGGGGACTGGGCTTCGTGCGGGGTCGGGAACTTATGTACCTGGTACTAAATTACTTGGAGCGGGCCAAGCTCATGGGGCTAAGGGACACCCCAGAGGATCGCCCCTACTGGCCAGGCGGCGGGGAGCCGTTTATCCTGGAGCCAGACGAATGAATTTACCCTCAAACAATCCGGAACAAAGGCAGGGAGATGTATTCGCTGCGGCAACTCGGACACTTTGAGGGCTTTCTGGGATCCTCTCTCTTGCTGAACTCAAAACCGCACTTCCTACAAGCCGCGGGAAAGTATTCCAGCTTCTTGCCGTTTCTTTTCACGGACTTTTCAATGTGGGGAAAATGCGGGACCAATTCCTTTTCCGAAACACTTACTAGCCTGGACAGCTCCTGAAGGGATACAGGTTCCAGGCTTCTTTCCAGCTCTTCCATGATCTGCTGCCGAAGAGTCTCTTGCTTGGACATGATCCGTTCCTGCTCACCTGTGTCAGATTTTGCCAACATCCAGCCCCAAGGACTGGAACAACCACCAACTTATCTGTCTTCACTACCGGTGGGGGCAGGAATGCCCCCGTAAGCCGAGCCTAGAAAAGCGCGAGCCGGGTACGCGGCACGCAAAAAGATTTGGTGCATAGCTTCTCACCGGTCAGCATAAACAATGTGTTGCGATTGACAAACCCTGGGTCTGGTTTCATAATGGTTGCATATTAGAATCACTTGGAGGTGTCAATATGGCAAATGTTACTGTAAAGAATATACCTGATGAGCTTTATGAGCGGCTCAAGACAGCCGCGGAAATAAACCGGCGTTCCATCAACAGCGAGATTATCGTGTGCATTGAAAATACTGTTGCCACCCGCCGAATCCATCCTGACCAGGTACTCGAGAATGCCCGCCAGCTCCGCCGAGTCACAGCCGGACATCCCATCAGTGACAAGGGATTCAGCCAGGCCAAAGCAGAAGGTCGGCTATGATTGTGGTTGATACAAATGTTATTGGTTATCTCTTCCTGTCGAGCGAGGGATCGGTTTCAGCGGAAAAAGCCCTGCAAAAGGACAATGATTGGGCGGCCCCGATTTTATGGCGCAGCGAGCTCCGCAATGTCCTTGCTCTTTATATGCAAAAAAATATTATCAAGTTGGAGCAGGCTCAGCAGATAATGAATGGTGCCCTGGGTTTATTGAAGGGGCGGGAATATGAAGTTCCCTCACATGAAGTTTTAAGGCTTGCCTCAACAAGCAGTTGTTCTGCTTATGATTGTGAGTTTATCGCTACCGCAAATGACCTGAAAGTCCCCTTGGTGACTGTGGATAAGCAACTGCTGCGGGATTTTTCTTCAGTGGCAATCTCGCTAAGTGCGTTCGCTGATCCCCTCCACGGCTAAAGCCAGGGGGTTATAGCGTGAATTCCTTGTGCCTCTCCGGGACTCTCTCACGCCGCAGGCGTGATACAACATTCCCGGCCTCGGCAATCGGCCTACCTCCTGGTAACTGCCTCCAGTCCACAACTTTTCTATACAACTTAGCTCAAAAAGGGAAATGTGCTCTATCTCTTCATCCTGGGAAACATTGCTTCCTGTAGTCCTTGTGTCCTAATAAGCTCATCAAGTATCTGCCGCTGAATAAACACTTCATAATCCCATACTTATTCACCACCTCCCTGAGGATTTCTATAGAGAATGCCTGCCATGACCGCGCTGTAGTGTTGTTGTCCCTGATCAGCTAGGATTCAATTTGGGGCCAGTTCTGAATGGTAAGCTCCAAAATCCACTGGCTTGAAAACATCAAGGCTAAACATCTCTCTGCATCCTGCGGTATGCTGTGCAGAAACCAGCAGGATATGTACAGCGAAGATCATTCTGTTATTCAAAATCTTTATAATTTGCCCTTAAAATTATTAAAAAAAACTATTGGACTTATAATAAATGGCAATAATATAGATTCGTCTTGGAATCCTTCACTTCAACCCCAAAGGAGGTCAAGACGAATGAGCGAAAAGTACAAGGAGATGTGGGAAAGGCTGAACCTGGATATTTCTGCCCACGATGGACTTTTGGAAGTACTGGGCAAGTTCTACAACGACATCTACCTGACCCAGGAAGGCAGGCTCAAGGGCATGGAATACCTGGACTTTGTCCTTTCCGAGGTTCACGGTCTGCGCATCCAGGAGCTTTTGGAAGCCAAGGAGCAGGGCAGGAAAGTGGTGGGCACCTTCTGCGTATTTGTGCCCGAGGAAATAACCCGGGCTGCAAATGCAGAGCAGGTAGGCATCTGTTCCGGGGCAGAAGTAGGCAGCGAAGCAGCGGAAAAGATACTGCCCAGGAACACCTGCGCATTGATCAAGTCCTTCGTGGGGTTCAAGCTTTCCAAGCTTTGCCCCTATATCGAGTCCTGCGATCTCATCGTGGGAGAGACCACCTGTGACGGCAAGAAAAAGGCCTACGAGGAATTTTCGGAATATGTGCCCATGTACGTCATGGAAATCCCCCAGATGAAGCAGGCTTCGGATCGCGAATTGCTGAAATCCGAGATCTGGCGCTACTTGAGACGCATAGAGGAACTCACCGGCCAGAAAATCACAGCGGATAAACTCAAACAGTCCATTGAAACCGTGAATGCACGCCGCAGAGCCCTGCAGCGCCTGGACAAACTGCGCGAGGCTGTGCCCACCCCCATTTCCGGGCGGGATGCTCTTCTTATCCACCAGATAAGCTTCTACGACGACCCAGAGCGTTTTACCTCCAAGATAAACCAGTTGTGCGATGAGATAGAGGAGCGGGTCCAAAAGAATGAAGGGATTGCCTCCAACAACACCAAACGGGTGATGATTTCAGGCTGCCCCATGGCTGTCCCCAACTGGAAGCTGCCTTACGTAATCGAATCCTCCCATGCGGTGGTCATAGCCGAGGAAACCTGCATCGGGGATCGCAACAAGCGGGACCTGGTGGATGAGTCCGGGGAGACTCTGGAAGAAATGGTGGAAAATATAGTGGACCGGTACTTCCGGATAGACTGCGCCTCCTTCACCCCCAACCAGGAAAGGCTGGACCAGGTAGTCAAAATGGCTAAAGAAAAACAGGTGGACGGGGTGATACACCACGGGCTTCTATTCTGCCAGCCCTACAGCATGGAGGCTTTCAAGGTGGAAAAGGCGCTCAAGGATGCAGGTGTGCCCATGCTAAGCATTGAAACGGATTACAGCATGGAGGACGTGGAGCAGTTAAAAACCAGAGTGGAAGCCTTTGTGGAGATGCTGGATTAACCATGGAGAGCAAATGGATTCAGGGAGACGTGGCCGGGTTGGACATAGGGTCCAGGTCTATAGAGTTAGTGGTATTAAAGGACAGGGACCCTGTCCACTGGGTCAGTCTCCCTACCACGTTCGACCCACTGGAGCAGTCCCGGCTGATCCTGGAAAACGTCCAAGTGGAAACAATCGTGGCAACTGGTTACGGCCGCAAGCTGTTTGCTGAGCGCAACCACCAGGAGAATATCCGGACCATTACCGAGATCCAGGCCTACGCCCTGGGGGTATCCAGGATTTTTCCCGAGGCCAGGACGGTTTTGGATATTGGGGGCCAGGATACCAAGGCCATATCCCTGGGTCCCGGAGGCAAGGTTCTCAAGTTCGAGATGAACGATCGTTGCGCAGCCGGAACAGGGAAGTTTCTGGAATACATGGCCAATGCCCTGCAGATGCCCATAGAAAGATTCGGAGACTTTGCACTGCAGGGTGACCGGGAACTCCCCATCGGAAACATGTGTACCGTTTTCGCCGAAACCGAGGCCACTTCCCTCATGGCTCAAGGAGAAAGGTCCCAGAACATAGCCTTGGGGCTGCACGCTGCCATTGCCCAGCGCACCTTCAAGATGCTGACCCGGGTGGGCCTGGAATCTCCCCTGGTATTTGCCGGAGGAGTGGCCCATAACTCGTGCATGCTGCATCTGCTCCAGGCAAAACACGGCTCAGACATCCTGATCCCGGAAGACCCGGATTCCGTAGGCGCCCTGGGAGCGGCCCTGTGGGATTTCCCCAGGGACTCATGAGATTGTGTTTAGCTCAACTGTCCTACAAGAGCAGCATTAATTTTTTCTGATAATGAGAAATATATATAAACCCTGAAAGCCTCTCTGTTTTTGAAAAATGGTCGGAACAGAGCCTGCTTGAAATAGATCAGGCCAAGGGCAGTGGCAAGCAGATTGTGGGAATTTTCTGCACCTATGCCCCGCAGGAACTGGTTCGGGCTGCTGGCGCTGTGCCTGTACCCTTGTGCGGCAAAAGGCAGGAGCCCATAGCAGAGGCGGAAAAAGTCCTGCCGGCCAGCCTTTGCCCGCTCATCAAGTCCAGCTACGGCTATGCCGCCACCCGGACTTGTCCCTTCTACAACGCCTCGGACATGGTCATAGGAGAGACCACCTGCGACGGCAAAAAGAAGATGTGCCCAGGATGCGCACAAACGCTCAGCTTGTCAGCTCCCTGACAGCGAGCTTCCCGGACAGGTTCAGGGCGGCTCTGATTTACGGGCCTTTCACTGTGGCCGGACAGAATATGGAGGAAGAGCCCCTGCTTGCTGTGCTTGCAGGAATCTTCTATCAAAAGCCTGTTCTGTGATGAATTCTCAAGCTGGTATTGATAATTGCAATGCAACATCCTCTCATCCATTAAAATAATCAATTTGATCAATGCCCCTTGCAGGGGTATGAAAAGCAAAAGATCATTATTAGCAAACCAAGGAAAAACTATGAGCAAGGACGAGACAGTGGATTGCCGGGGCCTGCCCTGCCCCCAGCCGGTGCTGAAAAGCAAGGAAGTAATCGATTCCAAAAACCCGGTCTCCTTGCAGGTGCAGGTGGACAACGATGCCGCCCTGGAGAACGTGTCCAGGTTTTTGTCCACCAAGGGTTATGAATTGGCAAAAAAGCCAGAAAAAGATGGAGATATCTGGACTATCAGCGCCCAGAAAACAGCAGATACATCCCCGTCCTCACAGGAGGAGCCCAAGGCCGCTTCCCAGCCGGGGGAGCCCGTACGTACTTTAGTCTTTGTGTCCACCAGCAGGCTGGGTTCCGGAGATGATGACCTGGGCTCAAAGCTCATGCAGAATTTCATCAAAACCCTGCCGGAGATGGGCAGCAGCCTGTGGATGCTGGTTTTTGTCAATTCCGGGGTCAAGTTGGCTGTAAAGGACAGCCCGGTCCTGGAGACCTTGCAGAGGCTGGAAGAAAATCAGATCAGGGTGCTGGTCTGCGGTACATGCCTGGAATTTTTCGGGCTAACCCAAGATAAAAAAGCTGGTCAGACCACCAACATGCTGGACATTATTTCCGCCATGACCCTTGCGGACAAGGTAATAACCGTTTGAACCTGTCAGGGGAATCCTCCGCCCTGGTTGCTCAGATTTTCATCTAAAGATCCTTAAACACCTTGGCCAGGGATTCCCCTGCCACATGCATCCACCACTCGTTCAGCCACCCGAAAGGTGTCTGCTGTACTGTATATCCCACGTCTTCCAGCCTAATGGTCAGATCATGGACTAGTTGCAGGGTAAAATCCGGATCCGCCTTGCTGGTGGAGAGATGGTTAAAGGAGTGCAGCACGATCTCCCGGCTGCCGAACTTGTTGGCCAGCCACTTGATGTTCTTAAGGGCCTTGCCAAGAACCTGCTTCCGGCGCTCCTGATCCTCTGCCTCGCAGTGGTAGAAGACTACTACCGCATTTTCAACCTGAATAGGCCCCGGATCCTCAGGGCCGGTATCCACTGTCCTGGAATAGGGGCGCAGGTGGAAATCCGGGCAGAAGAACATGAGAAGCTTCATATTTGATCTCCGCCAGGAAACATCTTGCTGCAGGCATACTCCTGGTTAAGCTTCTGCATGCGGAGTTTTTGAAGCCAGTTGACTTCCTGGAGATAAACCTCCAGCATGTATTGCAAGTTATGGGTATAGAGCCTGTGCAGACTGTAGCGGGGAACAAGTTCGAATCCCCTGTGCAGCTTGTGCTCTCCTCCCATGCCCGGGTCAAATTGCTGGATGCCGTTCTGAATAGCCCATTGTATGGGTTCGTAATAGCAAAGATTGAAATGCAGAAAAGGTATCCCCTCAATGCCTCCCCAATACCTGCCGTAAAGACGGTCTCCCTTAAAGGCCAGCATGGACATGCCCACGGGTTCCTCACGTCCCTGCTTCCGGGCCAAAATAAGCAGTATTCTGCTTCTTAGCTTATTCTCCAAACCCAGGAAGAATTCCCGGGTCAAAAATCTGCAGCTCCAGGGGAAATACTTCTGGTTTGTATGCAGGTAAAACCTGTACATCCAGAAAAGATGTCTCTCCTGGATCTCGGCTCCGCTAATGGCCTCAATCTTTAACCCCTGATCCGCAAGCTTTCTGCGCTCCCTCTTGATATTCTTGCGCCTACTGGATCTGAAGCAGGCCAAAAAATCGTCAAACGTCTCAAAGCCGCGGTTCTCCCAGACAAATCCAGGATGGATCCAAGGGATAAAGCCCGCTCCCTGCAGATCTTCACCCCAGCCCTGCTCCAAAAACTGGTAATGGCAACCGCGGATGTTGTTTGCCGCACAGAAACGATCTATCTCCTCCTGCATCAGAACAGTCAAGTACCCTTGGTCCAGTTCCGGGTCCTGCAGGAAACGGTAAGCCTCGATGGGAGTAAAGGGGCTGGTTCCTACCAGTTTGGGATAATATGCCAGCCCTGTCCTGGAAGCCAGTTGGGCCAGGAACTGGTCAAAGACAAATTCCCCCTCGCTATGAGTCTTGACGAACAAAGGAGCTGCAGCCACAAGACTGCCGGATCTGTAAACAGCCAGGTGCCGGGGATGCCATCCGGTTGCAGGCGAGGCTGAACCGGAATCCTCCAGAAGGCGAAGCCATTCCCAATCCAGAAATGGTGTAGCTGTCTCCCGGGCCAGGAGGTCCCAGTCGGACTGATTTATATCCCGGATGGAATCCGACCAAACAAAGGTATATCCCTTGCTTAGGGTTGCGGTGGTATCTGTCATTGTTCCAGCATAGCCACTGGGCCTGGTTTTGCCAAGGCCCGGACTCGGGTTTTCGGGGCAAGAGATCCGAATTGCTGGCAGCAGCAGAAAAGAGGTGTGTTGGAGCAGAGCTTTGTTACGCTCTCAAAGTGGCCTTCAGCCGCATGGGGTAGAGAAGCAGATCCAGGGCGTGCTTGATATCCCTGCATACAATATCCCCAGAGCTCAAGGCGCTCACCGCGGCACCCTCCTCCAAGAGCAGGGCTATGCCCAGCTCCGCCCTTTCCAGCATCAGGGCGTCGTTGCGGCCATTGCCCACTGCCGCGGCGTACTTCTCCCCGAGCTCCCGGACATATTCGGATTTAGCCCGTGCCTGCCCCTCTTCCGGGATGACGTGGAAGCTGCAATCCAGTCCTGCCAGCTCCTCCCGTGCACCTCCGAAGGTATCCGCAGTGAGCACGTGGATCTTCACAGATCCGGAAAGCCTGTCCAGTCTCTGCAAAACCCCGTCCAGGACCTTGCCGTCCAGGGCCAGGGTTCCGTTGTAGTCCAACACCAGGTGCTTCAGCTCCATTTGCTTGTAACCCGGGACATTCACACTCAGCATAACCCTTCCTTGCTGTGCTAGATGGTTGATTTGCCGCCTCAGACGCCGTGTTCATGCATCTGCCTGATCCTGGACGGTACATCCCAATCCTTGAGCAATCTGGCGCTAGCACCTGGCACCAAGTGCTCCCAGAGCTCATCCCGGATCATGGCTTCCCGTACTTCCGAGGCGCTGATTCCTTTTTCCTCAGGGGAAACTTCCCACAGGACATGGGTACTCAGGCCCATGGATCTGAACTGCTCCAGCTTCTGCCTGCCCCAAGCGTCGTATATGGACATGAAAAACAAGGCCTCCATGGGCACGTAATGCTTGAAGAGCTCCGGCCTGGTGATGGGCAGGGGGGTTATGGTCATCTCCTCCAGGCCTATCCCGGCCTCCTGCAAGACCTCCCGCACCAGGACCAGACGCTGGTAATAGGTCAAGGGATTGGCCAGGGCCTGGGAACGCTCCGGATCTACATCTACCTTATTGGTCAAGTACGGATCCGGATTGGTTATCCCTACCACCAGGTGATTGCACTTGGCCTTCCCAGCCAAAAGGTATTTCAGGTGGTCATTGTGCAGAATCTGGAACCTGCCGTGTATAACACCCACATCACTTACGCTCATATCCTCTCCTGGACTGCTCCTGGCTTCTGTAACTCTCTTCTGCCCAGTCCGGGACAGGATAAAACCTTTCCAGGTAGTTTTCAACCTTGCTCCGGGTGGACATGGCCAAACCCGGATCACTAAGCTCCACTGTCCACCACCTGCAATGGGTTTGCAGCAAGCGATGCATCAAAGGCTT
>CAZNYT010000007.1:0-36635 GCA_964577315.1 uncultured Desulfovibrionales bacterium | reverse complement strand
GCTCCACTGTCCACCACCTGCAATGGGTTTGCAGCAAGCGATGCATCAAAGGCTTGAAGAACTCTATATCCTCAACTCCATGATGGCCTTGCTCATCCTCCTTTCCGTAAATATGCACCCCAAAAACCCTGGAGGCAAAAAGCTCCACCACCTGAAGAATGGACATCTCTTGATTCAGCACCCGGGGGCAGCCCAGCGCATGCCCCAGGTCCAGGGTAATCATGGCCCCGGACTCCTCGGCCCATTGAAGTATTTTAAAGGGATCGCTCCCATGGCCCAGGCGCAGATTCTCCAGGCAGACGGTAACGCCCATCCTGTTTGCGTATTGCACCAACCTGGACAGATTTTTCCGGAAATGCTCCTCCCTGAAAGGTAATGCGGGAACAAGACCGGTGTGCACTGTAACCACCGGCTCGCTAAGGCCCTGCATCTTTTCCAGGGTCCTAAGATGCACTTTTAGGGCCTTATCTGCTTCTATCCTGTCCGCATGCCCCAATTCGTAATCAAAATACCTGGTGTGCAAGCGGGTTGGAATGCCTTGGCGCACAAGGGGCAGCACCGTTTGAGGCAAAAGATCCAGACGCTCCGGATCAGGGGCATATTCCACTGCATAGGCGTGTTCGCGAATCCATTCATACCTAAAGGCAGGATCCTGGTACCCCGCTGTAAAAGCCAGGTTTACAGCCAAATCAGGCCTGACATGCATATAGACCAAAATCGGTTTCAATCATTGCAGCTAACTGCTCCAGGCATCCCTGGGGGCCTTTTGCATGGCCCCTTCCAGGAAAGGCAAAAGGTCAGCCACGCTGAAGGCCGGCGTGGGATGGGCTAGCACACCCAAGTAGCGGTTGGCCAGGGCAGCCCGGTAACATGCCTCCGGGATATCCATCCCGGACATGAGGTAAGCTGTCACCAGTCCGGTTAGGCTGTCCCCGGTCCCACCTATGGCTTCCATGGCTTCCACGCTGGGCTGGGATACAGTGGCCAGGACTCGGTCCTCGCGAACAATGTAATCCTTTGCACCCTTGACCAGGAGATGCCTGGCCGCATTATCCTCAGCATAGGCCCTGGAAACGTATTCCTCCACCCTGGACTCGTCCTCCAGGAGAAAGCCCCGGGTATAAAAGGGATGGGGAGCGATTTCGTCCGCCAGGAAGCACATCTCCCCGATGTCCGGGGTGAACAGGTCATAATCCCCTGCAAACCCGCTCATCTTGGCCACATACATAAACCCGGCATCCCCCACCAGGCAGGGTGAGCTCAGCTTTTCCTGGATGGCCCACAAAACCTGGTTATGCCAGTACACGTCCGGGAGGAGATAATGAAAGGTAAAGCCATCTACCTCTAAATTGCCTACCACCTCTGCCAAGTGGGAGTACAGCTCTCTGCTGCCCCTGCCATTGCCGGTATCGCCCACCAGCAGTACCTCTGGGGATTCCAGGCCGAGGCTGCTAGCTGCTATGCACGTAGTTGCAGCCAGAGCCGGGGTTCCCCGGGCTATCTTCACCCGGCAATCATCCACGAACAACCGCCCTTCCTGCACTTCAGCCCGGCCGTGAACCAAGGAGAAATCATCCTGGGGAACAGTACCCACAATCAACCAGGGCATCTGCGTTTTACCTCCTCATAGGCCAGTTGCAGGGAATAGCCGCACAGGGTACTGCCGAATTTCCTGGGCTCCGGGGCTGCATATAAGTGCCTGCCCACCATCTGTTCCGCCAGAAAAGGTACATCCGGGCACCCTCCCCCGGAAACGTTCACGATCACCGAGCTGTTTTTGTCCACGGTTATCTTCATGTTGGCCGCCCGGACCATGAGATAATCCCCGAAATCCTTGACGTTGTACAAGGATACCGGCTCCAGGAGATGATCCTGGACAGCTGTAACCTGAATGGGCTTTATGCGCTTTTCTTCCAGAATATCCAGGGCCTGGAGCTGATTGATCAAGGGGAACTCGATAACCATGTCGCAGCCGGTCTGGATCTCCGGGGGCGGCCCTTTGACCTTTACCTCCAGGCCCGCCTCCCGGAGCAGGGACTCGGCTTCGATGACTTCGCTGGTGTGGTGAAATACCAATATGCCCCGCTCAGACATCCCTTTGGTCCGGGCAGAGCTCTTGGCAAAGATATCCTTTAAGAATCTCATGCTTTCCTTATCAAAATGCGATAATCCTCGTCTATTTCCTCGGACTGGACCACGCTATAGCCCTGGTTTTCAGCAGCCCGGCTCACGTTTTCCCGGCTGGCCTCGTTGTCCACCAGGACCTCTATTTCGGACTCCCCTGTATTCTTGATGGCCTCGGTTGTCAAAAGTACCGGCTGCGGGCAGGAAAGCCCCCTTGCATCCACCTTATACGCCATGACAATACTCCTTTATCCGGTTATGTTCTCTTGATGTTGGCAAACCCTATACCCAGGCAGACGAGCAGGCCGATGATCCCGGCCACGGCGCCGTGGGGTCCAAGACCGGCCGGGGAGCTGGCCAGGCCAAAGTTGTGTGCCAGGGCAGCCCCGGCGAGCATGCCCAGGGCAAACAGGGCGGCATCACTGTTTCCTTCCCCGGACATGAAAAGCTGCCTCCCCGGACAGCCTCCGGCCAGGGCAAAAGCCAATCCGGCCACCAGCATGCCGAAGAAATTCCAGAAAAAGAGGTTATGGGCCACGGGCTGCCCTTCAAAACCGGGGTTAAACTGTCCCAGGGCCATGTTAACCACGAATGCAACTACCAACAGCGCCAGGAACCCGGACAAGAGATGGTACTGTCGGAAAAGGATAAAGTCCCGGATGGCGCCCATGGTGCAAAAACGACTGCGTTGGGCCAAAAAACCCACTACCAGTCCGATGCCCAGGGATATTGCCAGGGGGGCGTAGGCGGCGCCCGGACCCTGCAGGGAATAAAACAACACCCCGCTCTTGTCCTCGCCTTCCAGGGGCGGGAACATTAGTCTCAAGGCCAAAAGGCCCAGCACCATCAGGGGCAACATAATACCGGTGGTCGTGGTTTGCTTGTAGCTGCGGCCCAGGTTGAATCCCTTTTTGAAAAAGAGAGTGCCTATGTAGATTCCTACTGCCAAGCCGGCCAAGCCCAGGATGGCATTGCCGTCACCCCCGGCCAGGCGCAGAATGGCTCGCCAGGGGCAGCCCAAGAAGATAAGAGCACTGACCATGGCCACTATCCCCAAAACAAACCTGGTAATGGGCGCGGATCCACCACTGGGCTTGAATTCTTTGAAAATGATCGCGGCAACAAGAGCCCCTAGAACAAAACCCAGGATTTCCGGCCTTAGATACTGCACCACCTCAGCCCTGTGTAAGCCGATGGCCCCGGCTATGTCCCGCTCGAAGCAGGCTACGCAGATTCCCATGTTGGCCGGATTACCCCAGTACTGCAGAAGCGGGGCAAGAACCCCGATAATTACGCCCACAGCCACGATTCCGGCCAGGGTGGCAAAGATGTTCCTAGTGCTCATCTTTCCTCCTTTTTTTATTTGTCACTTTTCTGTTCCCCAGGGACAGGGGAGCTCATCCGGGCCGTAAACGTGCTTCTCCAGGCAAAAAGGACAATCCGCCTCTATCCTGCCTTGAAGATTCTTTTGCCCGGAGGCGTCCACTATAGTCTCCAGTCTGCCGCAGATTCCCCAACTAGAAGTTATAAAAACCTGTTTCTGTTCTGGACAGAAAAACTGTAGTTCCATGTCTTTGTTCTCTCTCCATGTCTGTTAAGACAGAAACTAGAAACTCATCCCAACCTGAAAGAAAACTTGCTCATAGATAATTACCCAAAATATGGAATAAAGGTCCAATACAAACTTTAAATGATTTTCTGTACTTTCTATTGAAAAAATCAATGCAACTGTTCACCAGGTTTTACCCGAAACCTTTTTATGTACTCAGGACCATTGTTAATCAGGGCTTTAATGGCTTGTTATCGTTGCTTGACAAACAGAAATATCTATCATAATTAGTCTCAAAAAGATTTAGGAGGACGCTATGCTTAAAGACGGAGAAAAAGGCGCCATACTTCAACAGGACAAGCAAACCTACTGCATAGCCCCCCATCTCCCCTGTGGAGTGGTATCCTCGGACACCCTGCGCAAGATAGCTGATGTGGCGGATCGTTACCAATGTGCCGCCCTGAAGGTCACCAGCGCTTCCCGAATCGCAATGGTGGGGCTAAAGGAAGAGGACGTGGACAAGGCTTGGGAAGATTTGGGGGTTTCTCCGGGGGCTGCCGTGGGCGTATGCGTGCGCAGCGTCAAGGCCTGCCCCGGGACCACTTTTTGCAGGCTGGGGCAGCAGGACAGCCTGAATGTGGGACTGGAGCTGGACAAGAAATACCACGGCATGGAACTTCCCGGAAAGCTCAAGATCGGGGTCAGCGGCTGCCCCAACAATTGCGCCGAAACCCCTGTCAAGGATATTGCCCTGGTGGGCAAGAAACACGGCTGGACCTTGCTGGCCGGAGGATGCGCAGCAGTAAAACCCAGATTGGCGGACGAAATCGTTAACGACCTGGAAACGGAAGAAGCCATGCAAATGGTTCAGAAAGTGATAGATTTCTACAGCGCCACTGCCAAAAAACACGAGCGCATAGGCAAGATGATGGACCGCATCGGGGTTGAGAACTTCCAGAACAGCCTCTTGAACGCTTAACCTAACCCTGGAAGTCGGGTTAAACTCGGGCAGATCTTGCCATCCGTGAAATGATCTTGTGCTTGCCCCTTTAAGGGTCCAGGCTCTTTGTTTGGCCAGACCAACAAGGCCTAGAATAGCTGGGTTTGACCTGGCATACTTTTCCCATTATATTAATCCGGCTGCAGCAACATCTTGCAGCCGGGTTAATATTCCCTATATTTTACCTAAACTACTCACCAGATCTTTTTTTGAGGGAACCTAATCATATGAGTTGTAATCTATCTTCCGAGTCCATAGAGGGTATAGTTTCCTTTCACGGACACTGGTGCCCTGGCCTGGCCATAGGCATCCGGGCCGGGGAATGGGTCTTGCGCGAAATGGGCAGGGACCGGGACGAAGAATTGGTAGCAGTGGTGGAAACAGACATGTGCGGGGTGGATGCCATCCAGTACTTAACCGGGTGTACTTTCGGGAAGGGCAATCTGGTGTACAGGGACTACGGCAAGAACGCCTTTACCTTCTACCGCAGAAGTGATGACAAATCCGCCCGCCTGGTCACCAGACCCGGAATATTCGGCCAGGCCCGAGAAACCTTGGCCCGCCTGCACGCCAAGAAGCAGGCCCAGGGCCTGGACAGCCAGGAGCAAAAACAATTGCAGGAGGCCAGGGAAGAGCTCTCCAGGCGCATCATGGATGCGCCCCTGGAAGAGGTTTTTGAAACCAAGGATCCCGAAGAACCCCCTCCCAGAAAGGCCAGAATACTGTCCAGTCTCGCCTGCCAGTCCTGCGGGGAACAGACCATGGAATCCCGTACCAGGCGATTCCAGGAGCAGACCCTTTGTATCCCATGTTTTGAAAAGGCAGGGGGATGATTGCAAAAAGATCCTGGCTCTAAACGTGATTGCGAAGCTTAAGCTCCAGGGGATGGGGATTCAGGTAAACCTGTTCCTTGAGGTAGGGCTGATCGTACTTGCGCACATAGTGATTGAGCAGGGTAATGGGCACTATCAGTGGAACCAGGGACTGGGAGTAATTGTGGATAACTTCCAAAAGTTCCTGCTTCTCGTCCCGGGTTAGATCCTTTTTGAAGTAGCCCATAATGTGCTGCAGGACGTTTACGTTCTTCTTGATGGTGGCCTTGTATTGCAAGGCGGACATAAGCCTGGCTATATATTCCCGGGCTAGTTCCTCCGGGTCATACTCCTTGGCACTGGCCACCAGCTTGCCCAGTTGACGATAGGCGTTTACATTGTGGGCCATGAGCAAAAGCTTATGCCTGGTATGGAAATCCATCAACCCGGAAATACTAAATCCCTGCTCTAAAAGCTCCTTCCACCTGCTGTACACGAATATCCTGGTAATAAAGTTTTCCCTGAGGTTATCATCGTTCAACCTGCCTTCCTCTTCCACGGGCAAGAGCGGAAAGCGCTCCATGAACATAGCTGCGAAAATCCCTCTCCCCCGGGGCACTGGATGGCCTTTCTGGTTGTACACCTTCACCCGTTCCATGCCGCTGCTAGGAGACTTGCTCTTGAATATAAATCCGCACAGATTCTCACCCTCCAACTCATCCAGTCTGTTCTGAGCCCAGGACTGCATGCGCTGGGTGTGATCCTGGCCTGTCCGGTTGGTAACCAACCTGGGAGCCTCTACATCCCCCACCAGACGCATGGCTTCCCTGGGCACGGGCAGACCGCACTCCTTTTCCGGGCATACCGGGACATAAGTCACATACTTGCCCAACAAGTCCCTTAAATACTTGTCCAGCTTATGTCCGCCGTCGTAACGCACACTTTCTCCCAGTAAGCAAGCACTGATTCCGATCTTCATAAAACTATTCCTTTTGAACACCGCAAACATCTTTGCAAAACATTATCCTGCAATGTATCTCCATCCCTCCAAGCCAAAATAGACGCTCACAGTCACCCCCATTGTCCAAAGCAACAGGCTCAGGTTCATCCAGCCCAGCAAACTTTTCTTCCCAGGCTTGAAAATCAAGGCTATCGCGGTGGCCAAATGAATACCTGTAAGCAGAGGACCCAGCAAAGCCAGGCCAGGCAGGCCGTAACGATTCCAAATCTTTAAGGCCCTTTGTCTCCGCTTGGAGGCAGAACCGAAATCCGCACCCCGGCTCGAGCCCCTTAAATTCTGCCAAGCCTGGTACCCGTAAACAATGAGAAACACAGGGGCTGCGTTTCCAGTATAAGCCAGCACAGCTACTGCGATAGGATTCAGACCTAGTCCCAGTCCTGCCGGTATTACCAGCAAAAGCTCTATCCAGGGTGTGGCGGCCAGGATAAAAACCAGGAGATACTGCCCGAGAGTGTCCATTTACCAGGATGTCCAGAAAACGCTCAAAAACCAAGAAATCACTTTGCCTGACCTTGACAAGCCCTAAAAACTACAACGAAACTTACTATCCAGAGGTCCGAGAATTATGCAAACAGGCCGTAAAAACTCACACAGTTTACGCCCAGTTTGCAGAACTCCTCGGACCCAGGGAAAGAGTTGCTGTCATAGTATAGTAAGACGGGTTATAGAGCCATGGTTATAGAACTAAGTTTCATTGTACTACTAATTGGAGTCCAAAAAGTCAGGGATTTTTACTTCCCTGATATCCTGGGTTATTTCAGCCAAGCGCTTGGCGACCTCGGTACGGACGTCGGTCTGATACCTTCCTCCCAGGTAGTTGGCCAGAAACCTCTCCATCTCCACGTAGAAGGCCAGCCTGTTTTCCCTGCGAGTAAAACCATGGCCTTCATCCGGTGCCACCAAATATTGTACGTCCTGATCCGCCTCCCGCAGGGCTGCCACGATCTGATCCGACTCCTGCTTGGGGACCCGGGGATCGTTGGCTCCTTGGGCCACCAGAAGCGGGGCCCGGATCTCTTCAGCAGAAAAAAGAGGGGATTGCCGCTTCAAGCGCTCCCTGTCCTGGGAATCGCTAGGATCGCCCACCCTCTGCTTAAAAGACTGCAAAACAGGCTGCCAATAGGGAGGTACGGATTCAATCAGGGTGATAATATTGGAAGGACCCACCTTGGAGATACCGGCAGCATATAGCTCCGGAGTGAACGCTAGCCCCGCCAATGTAGCGTACCCGCCGTAAGATGCCCCATAGATACCAACTTTGTCCGGGTCAGCCACCCCTTCCTCTATTAAGTGCCGCACCCCATCCGTGATATCGTGCTGCATGTAGCCAGTGCCCCATTCCTGATTTCCCGCGTTCAAGAACTCTTTACCGTAACCCGAGGATCCCCTGTAATTGGGTTGCAGCACTGCATAACCCCTGTTGGCCAGAAACTGGGCCTCAGGATCATATCCCCAGGTATCGCGTATCCAGGGGCCCCCATGGGGCAAAACCACCAAGGCCAGATCCTTGGGCTCAACTCCTTGGGGCAAGGTAAGATAGGCCGGAATTTCCAGCCCGTCCCGGGCCTGGTAAGTTATAGGCTCCATAGGGGCCAGATGTTCCGTGGGCAAATCCGGCCTAGAGCGATACAGAAACTCAGCAGCTTCTGCCTCTCGGTCATAGAGATACACTGTTCCTGGATCCACGTCCCTGCTGACGCTTACCAGCCACTTGTTCTCGTCCTGGGTCCTGGACATGAAACTTATTTCACCTTCCGGAACCTGGGCCTGGATGCTTTGATAATCCTGTTCAAATTCCTCGTTGTGGAAGTAAATGCGCTGCTTTTCCCCTATGTAATAAGTGGCCAGCAATTCATCCGTAACCCGGGAAAAAACTGCTCCTCCGAAATCCACTTCTCCTTCCGGATCCTTTTCTATGAGCTCCTTTTTCCCGGCGTCCGGATCCAGAAGTACCAGGCGGGAAAGATCCACATCCTGACCCTTGTTGGTTTCCAGGTAAATCCGCTCTCCGTCCTCATGGAGCCGAAGCATCCTGGCCCTTTCCCCGAATTCTACCTGATACACCTGTTCCCATTCCCCGTTCTGAAGCCTTAAAATCTCCCTGCCCCCGTCCGGGGTCTCCCGGGAGGCGTATTTGATATCTCCATAATCATCCAGGGTCCAGCTGGTTATGTTGTGGTTGTTCTCAAAAAGAAGCTCCCGCTCGCCGCTTTGGATGTGAATCCTGTACAGATCGTGCAGGGCAGGGTCTCTGTCGTTAATCCCCACCACTATATATTCCGGCTTCTCCTCGGGCCTGGCGATTATCCGGGTTTGCACACCTTCGTATTCGGTCAGGGCCCTGGGTTCAGGGACCTTTTGTTCCTCACCCATTCCGGGGTCTGGATCCGCGGCATAGAGATTGTAATTCTCATCCCCGTCCTCGTCCTGAACAAAAAGGAGATGGTTGCTGTCCCTGCTCCAGAAAAAGCCCGGTATGGAGCGCTCCTCTGCAGTTATGGGCACGGACTGCTCAAAAGGCTCATCCACCCTTTTCACCCAGACATTCATGGCACCTTCATGCTCATGCCTGAAAGCCACAAGCTCCCCGTCCGGGGAAATCCGTCCCCTGTCAATTTCCGGGTCGTCAAAAAAAACCTCCCTGTCTATCAGAGGGGGAAGCTTGTCCAGGTAGGGCAGGGTCGAATTGTTACCTGCACTTGTGGGCTGTACTGTAAAGACGGGCAATAATAAAAATATTGCAATCTGCCCCATAAATCTCGCTAACTTCATCTGAGTTGCTCCCGTGCAGTAGTGTTTGTTTAGATGCATAGAATCAGGTCGACTTTGTGCAGAGGATAAACCAAGACCGGGTTGATCACAAGGGATTCCGGTCCATATTTTAAGCAGCTCCTTCTTGATCCGATGCTCTGCCCTGAATAAAATATCTGTATGTCCCTAGATCACGAATTCGATAAGTTCCTGAAAAAAGTTTGCCCTCCCCGGGAGCTGGATTGGCGCAAATACAGGCGAGCCAGCCGGCGCAAGGTTCTGGACCGGATCAACGAATTGGGACTGGCCGGCCCTTGGGACTACGCCCGGTTTCTGGAACACAATCCCTGTGAATCCCAGAACCTGCCCAATCTGCTCCGGGTAACGGTAAGCCGATTTTTCCGGGAAAAAGAGGTGTGGCAGGACCTGGCAGACCTTGTCCTTCCGGCACTTCTAACCCGCATAGGGTGCGCTCGCCCTTTGCGCGTTCTGCACATCGGAGCGTGCAGCGGGGAAGAGCCCTATTCTCTGGCCCTGCTTTGGAAAACCAGATTTCAGCCTGTCTTCGCTGAGAGCCAGGTCAGGATTACCGGATTGGAGCTGGACAGGGACTGCCTGACTCGGGCCTGGTCTGGGTTTTATTCCCCCAAGACCTTGCGCGAGCTGCCCAAGGATATGCTGCAATGGTTCACCCAAGAACCCGGCGGATATCGCCTCAGTCCAGATATAATGAGCTTGGCGCGCCTAATGGAATTCGATCTCCTCAAGGACCCTCTGCCCCAGAATCAGGATCTAATATTTTGCAGATACCTAGTTTTCACCTATTTCCGTGGAAAACGTCTCCAGCAAATGGCTAAGCGCATATCAGGGTCACTTAGCCCACACGGTTACCTGGTTGTGGGCCAAAAGGAACACATGGGCGCAGCAGGTCGGTATCTAGCTCCTGCCTTCGGATCACCCCGGCTTTATCAACTCCCCAAGACCAACAATACAGGGTAGTGCTTGGCTTAATCCTATAGCTTCCTGCAATGTAACTATCAGCCATGTTTGCGCGCCGCACTCCAGTTCGCACCTCTCTAGGCACGGCTTACAAAAAAACCTGTGCTTGATGGTTTTAAAATTAGGTAACAATACAATCAAAAAAACAATCCTGCCTAAAGCCATTTTTATACCACCCCTCCAAAATAATTGGTATTGGAAAAGGGACAGCATTCATACTTTATATTGGAATATAATAAAGTAATCTCTATTGAATGCAAGCAACTACCGTCACAAAAAAAGTCATATAAGATACAAAAAGCAATATTTAAACTTTGAAATGCATTATAATCAAAATATATATGCAATATTGCGCTTTAAAAAACTGCAACTTGAAATACTTACATTTTTTTCAAATAAATCAATATAACCATTCTAGATAACTTAATACAATCATAAATCATGACTTAATTCTTTAATAACAGTTTTTCTATTACATAAAAAATAAGATAAATTTATATCATTAGCAACATAATTATTTTTCATTTTTTGATAAAAATTTTTTTATAGGCATTGACACAATAAACTAATTTCTTTATACTTTAATTAAGTTTCCAATCATCAAAAAATAATTAAGGAGGTAAAGATGGAAGCCACAAGATTCTGCAACAAATGCAAAAAACAGACACTACACAACTACAAAGAAGGCTGTGTAGACTGCAAAAGCAAGAAAGATTTGGGATTTGAAGAAGTGTGGAACCTTAGAATGTTCAATGACAACGTACTGCAAAGATTTTTTACCAAAAATATGCAGTTTACAAAAAAAGGCAGGATTTAATGCACATTTTATTTGTGTCCAGAAACAAACTTATGTGCTCTCTACAATCTTCAAACAACTTCCTTACAAAAAAATAATCCTGGACAAGTTGTCCAGGATTATTAGGAAGTCGTTATTTTTTTATTTGTTACGTATTCAGCTATGGTGCCGAAGGGGGGATTTGAACCCCCACGGGCAAGTGCCCACTACCCCCTCAAGATAGCGTGTCTACCACGTTCCACCACTTCGGCTACATATTTCATGTAAGCTTTTTGCCTTGATTGTCAATCGCCTACTTTAGTCCGGCAATCCTTCACCCTCTTCAGGTACAGGCTGGGGCTCTTCAGTCACGATGGAGCTAGGCTCGGTAGCGTGTTCCTGGGCGGTCATATAGGTAAAGGTCAAAGAGGTGCAGAAAAAGATAATAGCTACCGCTACAGTCAATTTGACCAATATACCGCCAGCTCCGCCGCTACCAAAGAGGCTGCCGCCTCCACCTCCAAAAATAACACCCATGCCCTGTTGACCAGATTGCAACAAAACCAGGACCACCAAGACTATACAGGTCAAAATGTGTAAAGTAACTATTAAGGTTCCCAAGTGTCTATCTCCCTAAAACTATGCCAATATTATATTGGAGAATTTTTCCGCATTTAAACTTGCACCACCTACCAAAACACCTTCCGCATTGTCAAGGGAAATAATCGAAGCAGTATTGTCGGGTTTCACGCTTCCGCCGTACAATATCCGCACCTGATCCCCATAGGTAAGTATTTGCTTCAATTTGGCGCGAACCAAGTCGTGGGCTTCTTGAATTTCCGGAGGGCCGGCAGTCTCACCAGTGCCAATGGCCCATACCGGTTCGTAGGCAACCGCCAGCCATTCCGGCTTGGTCTCGGCTGATATCTTTTGCAGACCTGTTTCCAGCTGCCGGCTCAAAACCTCTTCAACCCGGTTCTCCTTGCGCTCCTGCAGGGTCTCTCCCACGCAAAAAACTATCCGCAAACCTTTTTGCAGCCCGAAAGCCACTTTCAAGGCAAGGAATTCGTCCTTTTCCTCCAAAACGTGTCTGCGCTCGGAATGCCCCACCAGGGCAAAGCTGCATCCCGCGTCCAGGAGCTGATCCGGGCAGATTTCTCCGGTAAAGGCGCCCTGCTCCGAGGGATAAAAATTTTGCCCCCCTAAATGAAAACCTTCCTGTTGGGACAACATTTCGCTTACTCCGCGCAGGGCAGTAAAGGGTGGAAACAAAAGCACCTCCCTGTCTTGAGGCAAGTCGTTTCTAACCGCTACCACTATTTCCCTGGCTGTTTGCCTGGCTTCCTCCCAGGTTTTGAACATCTTCCAGTTAGCAGCCATGAGTTTCTTGAGCATCATTTTCTCCTGTGGGTTTTAATGGGATCCGGAGCACTCTCTCAAAGCCTTGAACCCCGGCAAGAGCTTGCCTTCCAAGGCCTCCAGGAATGCGCCACCGCCGGTGGATATAAAGTCAAACTTTTCCTCCAGGGCCAGATCGTATATCAAGGCATCAGTGTCCCCTCCGCCAACTATGGTCACTGCCTCCAGGCCGGCAACTATTTCGGATATATTGCGTGAACCCTGGGAAAAAGGGCGGTGCTCAAAGGCCCCCATGGGGCCGTTCCAGACCACGGTCCGAGCACTGCGCAACACCTCTGCGTAGAGAGTACATGTTGCAGGCCCGATATCCAGTGCCATCAAATCCTCAGGTATAGCTTGGAACGGGAACACGCCTGAGCCGGCCTTGGCGTAAGGACCTTCTCCCAGGATAAAATCCACTGGCAGATAGAACTGCACCCCTTTTTCCCTGGCCTTGGCCATGATTTCCCTGGCCTGATCCAAGCGGTCCTCTTCCACCAGGGAAGTACCTACGGAATATCCCTCGGCCCGCCTGAAGGTATTGGCCATGGCCCCTCCTATAAGGATGACATCCACCTTGTCCAGAAGGTTTTCCAGCACCCCGATTTTAGAGGAAACCTTGGCTCCACCTGCTATCAACACAAAAGGCCGTTCCGGATTGGTTACCTTGCACAGGTACTCCCATTCCTTTTTCAGGAGCAAGCCCCCCATGCACTGGGACATCTCCCGGCTCACCCCGACAACCGAGGCATGGGCGCGGTGACAGACACCGAAAGCATCGTTCACATATACCTCGCCCATCTTGGCCAGCTCGCGGCTGAATTCCGGGTCGTTGTTTTCTTCTCCCGGGTAAAAGCGTAAGTTCTCCAACATGAGCACCCCTCCCGGCTCAAGCTCCCTTACCATGTCCAGGGCTTCCTCTCCGATACAATCCGGGGCCATGCGCACCTCCTGCTCCAGTATGGAGGACAACCTCTCTGCCACAGGAGCCAGGGAGAATTCGGGCTTGAACTCACCCTTGGGCTTCCCCAGGTGGGAACACAGCACTACCTTGGCATTTTGCTCCAGGGCATTTCGTAAAGTAGGCAGACCCTCCCGGATCCTGGTCTCGTCCTGTACCCTGCCCCCCTTCAGGGGCACATTGTAATCCACGCGCATGAGAATGGTTTTTCCCGAAACATCCTTACCATCGATAAATTCCATAGCTCCCCCTTTAATAAGGGTTTAAGATAACGACAAACCACCTTGAAATGATAGCTATTCACTGGATTTGTCTGCGTGCCGGACCTCCCTGCAGAAGAACGAAAAAGGATCCTGTTAATATTTGGGTAAAATATGGTGGATAGTTGCACATATAAGTACCCTGCTCACAGATCCAGGATCAATTGTCGATCCAATAATAATGCATCCACCTTAAAAATTCAACTAACCGGGATAAAAATCACTCTAAACCCTGAAACAAGACTTTACAAGTTTAGATGTACCAGGATAACCTGCTTTATTCCAAAAATCCTCTTGTTAAATAAAACATAGTGAATAGTTGCCTAGTGAATAGAACAAAAATTTTGCGCTACATCATTTTGCTTTCGCTGCTTGCCTTCTTATCCTGGACCCAGGCCCATGGCCAGGATCAGGACAGTCAAGAATTTCGGGTTTTCTATCTCAACTCCTACCATCACGGATACGCTTGGTCCGACGACATCCACTCCGGCATCCGGGAACGTCTGGAAGCCTCCCACCACCGCGTGGAGATCCAGATGGAATACATGGATACCAAGGTCTATCACCGCCCCGAGGTAACCCAAAAGCTCCTGGAGCTTTACCAGGAAAAGTACTCCCAGGACGAGTTCGATATTGTAATCGTATCCGACGATGATGCCCTGAACTTTATCTTGGAACACGGCAGCGACCTTTTCCCTGGATTGCCTGTAGTTTTTTGCGGTATCAACCATTTTCAGCCCGAGGTTTTGGACCGGGACCGTATGACCGGTATTGTGGAGAATTTCAACGTGCGCAAAACCCTGAATTTGGCGCTTTCCCTGCACGAGGATAAAAACAGGCTGGTGGTCATAGGAGACGAATCCACAACCGGGGAGGCCATCAAGGGACAAATCCAGGAGGCGGAACCCTACTTCCGGGAAGAGCTGGAGTTCGAGTACTGGTCCCAGTATTCATTGGAAGAAATCCAGGAAAATGTGAAGGGCCTCTCCCAGGATACCATGATCTATGGCATTCCCTTTTTTTACCCGGCAGATGGTCAGGTATTATCCGCCAACGAAGTCCTTGAAAATATTTCCCGTGCCACGGATTTACCTATATACAGCAATTGGGAGTTTCTCCTGGGCCACGGCATGGTGGGAGGCAACCTTATCAGCGGATACGAGCACGGTTCCATAGCGGCGGACATGGCCCTGAGCATACTGGAAGGCCAGCACCCGTCCCGGATAGAAGTCATAGAAGAAATAGTGGATCAGTACATGTTCGATTACCAGGTGCTCCAGGAACAAGGCATAGATACCGCCCAGTTGCCCGAGGACAGCCTGCTTATAAACACCCCGGAAGCCTTCTACGAACTGGATAAGCAGGTTTTTTGGGTTATAATCTCCAGTCTGATCCTGCTCTTGATCATACTGGGATTTCTAGTGCGCAGCATCGTTTACAAAAGGCACGTGGAACAAAAGATCCGCAATCAGCTGGCTTTCCAGGAAAGCCTCATGGACACCATCCCTCAGCTGGTATGCTGGAAGGATCTCAACCAGCGCTACATGGGGGCTAACCAGGCTTTTACCGACTTTTTCGGTATAGATTCTCCGGAAAAGATCATGCATCAAACCGATAACCTGCTCATGCCCACACGAGAATTCACCCAATGGGCGGCCCAGATGGACAAACAGGTAGTCCGAACCGGCCAGCCCATCAGGAAAACCCGGGTTGAGGTCCGGGACCCAAATGGTGACAACGCCTGGCTGGAAATAAACAAGGTGCCCCTGCGCAACGAAAAGGGAGAAATAGCAGGCACCCTGAGCACTGCTGAAAACATTACCAATGAAGTCAACCTGGAGCGCCAGCTCCTGCAGTCCCAAAAGATGGAGGCCATCGGGACCCTGGCCGGAGGCATCGCTCACGACTTTAACAACATCCTCACCTCCATCATCAACTCCACAGAGCTCGCCCAGACCGATCTTGATCCGGAGTCTGTGGCATACCAGGACTTAAACCGGGTGCTCAAGGCCTCCCACCGGGGCAAAAGCCTGGTCCAGCGCATCCTGGCCTTCAGCCGCCCTTCCCAAGAGGGTTTCCGTCCTGCGAATCTCCCGGAACTGATCCGGGACTCAATTTCCCTGCTTCAATCCTCTCTGCCGCGCAATATAGAAATCAGGTCCCGAATCGATGCCGGGGAGGATCCGGTACTAGTGGATCCCACCCAAGTTTCCCAGATGGTCATGAACCTGGGCACTAATGCCTTCCAGGCCATGGAAAAGAGCAAGGGCGTTCTTGATATCACCCTGGAAGAGATCAACTTGAACCCCGTCCAAGCAGAGGAGCTAGACGTACCTGCCGGGCGCTGCTTCCGCCTGCTTATCTCTGATACCGGCCCGGGCATCAGCAAGGAGGAGCTGGACAAGATCTTTGACCCCTTTTACACTACCAAGGCTCAATCCGGAGGAACAGGTTTGGGATTGTCCGTGGTTCTGGGCATAGTCAAAAACCACGGGGGAAATATCCAAGTCTACAGCAACTCGGAACAAGGCACCACTTTCGAAATTGTTCTTCCCGTACAAAAGATCCAGGAACAGGAATCCATCTCAGGAGAAGCTCCTAACGATTCCGGTTCCGGGACCCTTCTCTTTGTGGAGGACGATCAGGATCTTCTGGAATCCGCACCCAGAATCCTGGGAAATTTAGGGTATACAGTATACACCGCCTCCCACGCCCAGGAAGCCCTGGAAGTGCTGGGCCGGGACATTGAATTTGACCTGGTGCTCACAGATTTTGATATGCCCGGCATGGACGGAATAAAACTAGCCGAGTACCTCCGGGATAACCATCCAGGAGTACAGGTAGTTTTGATAACAGGGCGAAGCTACGCCCTGGACAGCACCGGGCATTTGGACAATATCCCCTTGATCATGGCCAAGCCCTTTAGTCAGTCAGAGCTGGCCCAAGCAATCAGTAACGCCTTGTCTCAGCCCAAGCAGGAGTAAAAAAGTTATGTCCCGAGTATTGGTAGTAGACGACGACCCGGAAATCCGGGAGACCATGTCCAGTCTGCTCCAGCGCCAGGATATCACTCACGATTTGGCCCAAAACCTGTCCTCTACCCGGGAGCTTTTGAAAAAAAATCTTTACGACCTGATTCTTCTGGACGTGGTTTTGCCGGACGGGAACGGGTTGGACCTTTTGCCCGAGATCAATGCCCTGGACAACCCTCCCGAGGTGATCATCCTCACGGGCAAGGGGGATCCGGAAGGAGCAGAGCTGGCTATCGAAAGGGGAGCTTGGGACTATTTGCTCAAACCCTCCTCCCTCAAGGAAATCAAGCTGAGCCTAAACCGGGCCCTGAAATACAGACAAGAAAAGGAAAGCCAGCAGCCCAGGGCCCTGGATCTCTCGGGGATAGTGGGCTCCAGCCCCCAAATGCAGGCCTGCTTTGACTTGATCGCCAAAGCCGCGGCCTCGGATTCCAACGTCCTGGTCACCGGGGAAACCGGGGTGGGGAAGGAACTTATCGCCCGGACCATCCATGCCAACAGCCCCAGGGCGAAACATCCATTTGTGGTTGTGGATTGCGCCGGACTAACCGATACCCTGGTGGAAAGCACCCTGTTCGGACACCGAAAGGGGGCCTTTACCGGCGCTATAGCCGATCAACCCGGACTGATAAGCCAGGCCCATAAGGGCACTTTATTCCTGGACGAGATCGGGGAGATGCCCCTGGCCCTGCAAAAGTCCCTGCTCAGGGTGCTTCAGGAGAGAAAATACCGTCCGGTGGGAGCCAACCATGAAATAACCAGCGACTTCCGCCTAATTGCGGCCACCAACCGCGACCTGTCCTACATGGTGGAAGCCGGCGAGTTTCGCAGTGACCTCTTTTATCGGATCAAGACTATTGAGCTGCATCTCCCCCCTTTGAGGGAGCGCCCCCAGGACATCAAATCCCTGGCCATGCACTTCCTGGATCAATTATCCGCCAAATACGATCTCCCAGCCAAGGGTCTCGGAGCGGACTTTTTAGAGATTCTACAAGTTTATTCCTGGCCAGGCAACGTGCGCGAGCTCTGCAACGCCATAGAACAGGCCCTGGTGGAATGCGTCGGGGAAACCAATCTGCATGCCCCCCACCTTCCCAAGGAGATCCGGATTCAGGTTACCAAGGCCCGCATGGGAAAAAACTCAGCAGGATCCTCCCAAGAAAGGGGAAATTCTCAGGGCAGTGATATAAAGGCCCAAGCCGCGTGCCCTCTGGAACCTTTCAAGGAATACAAACAAAAATGCGAAAAGCAATATTTAAAATCCCTTTTGGACCAAAACGCCGGGGATGTCCCTACTATGCTTAGGATTTCCGGCTTGTCCCGGTCCCACTTCTACTCCCTGCTAAAAAAATACAACCTGGAACCATAAGTGCATGCTGCCCAGCTGTCTTTTTTTACGGACAAAGACAACACCTGCCCTTAATTGCCTTTAAAAAACCGTTATTCCTGCCTGCGCAACACTTGTCCATACATGGGACTGTCCGATTTTAAGGACTACCTTAGTCCCCACCACACAGCTCATCCAAATTTTTTACACATAACTCTCTGTAATAACTGTAAATATTGTTACACCTTTTTTTGGCATACTCTTTGATATGAGAAACCAGTCCATCTTTTGCAACCTGTAAATAGCAACAAACCTATACACGGCATAGCTGTATCTCCTCGAGATACAGGAAAAACCTTGAGTCTTTTTCTTGGCCAGATTTCAAGCCATACAAACCTGGCGTGTGCAGTGCTCTTTTACTGGAGCGGAAACATAAAAACTCAATTACTTAAAGGAGGTACCCACCCATGTCTGTAGGATTTTTGGCTTTTTTAGCGGCGATACCCATTGTCATCGCCCTAGTGCTTATGGCGGGGCTTCGCTGGCCAGCCACCAAGGCCATGCCTGTGGCGTGGCTTGCCGCGGCCCTGGCCGGTATTGTCTTTTGGGAGCTCTCTGTGGGGTTTGTTGCAGCACTCTCCATTCAAGGGGTTATCGACGCCATCGAGATTTTGATCATTGTTTTCGGGGCGATCCTGATTCTCATGACCTTGCGCGACTCCGGAGGAATGGAGACCATACAGGCAGGGATGCAGGGGGTGTCCCCGGATATGCGGGTACAGGCCATCATCATCGGCTTCCTATTCGCGGCATTCATAGAGGGCGCAGCAGGCTTTGGAACACCGGCCGCCCTGGCTGCCCCCCTTCTTCTAGCCCTGGGATTCCCCCCTCTTGCCGCGGCTATTATCTGCCTCACCTATAACTCGATCCCGGTTACTTTCGGAGCTGTGGGCACTCCTATCGTCCTGGGCCTGGGCCCAATAGAAGGCTACGTCCAGGATGCAGCCGCCAAGGGCGCAGGTGTAGTCAACTTCGCGGATTTCAGGGGATTCCAAGAGATAGTTGCTCAGTGGTCCGCTCTTATGCACCTGCCCATGATTATCATCCTGCCCATTTTCATGCTGGGCTTCATTACCCGTTTTTTCGGCCCCAACCGCTCCTGGTCCGACGGGTTCGGAGCCTGGAAGTTCTGTATCTTTGCTTCCGTGGTCTTCATTATTCCCTACATGTTCTTTGCCTGGTTTGTAGGACCGGAATTCCCCGCTCTAATAGGCGGGCTCATCGGCTTGGGGATCATAATCTGGGGCGCCAAGAGAGGCATTGCCGTTCCCAAGAACGTTTTTACCTTCGGCACCCAGAAGGACTGGGATCCGGAATGGACCGGCACGGTCAGCGTGGCTGAAGGGAGCAAGTTCCAAGCAACCATGAGCCAGTTCAAGGCCTGGTCACCCTACATACTCATTGGCTTCCTGTTGGTTCTTACGCGTTTGGACCAGTTGCCTTTCCAGGCATTTTTGTCCGGAATAACCATAGACTTCCAGAACATCCTGGGATACGAAGGAGTAGACGCGGGTATTCGAGTCCTGTACCTCCCGGGAACTATTCCTTTCATGCTGGTAGCCATCCTGACCATCTTCATCCATCAAATGGGCCCGGACAAGGTTAAGTCCGCCTGGAGAGACGCTGTCAAACGCATCAAGAACCCCGCCATCGCTCTGTTCTTCGCCGTGGCCTTGGTTGCCATATTCCAGGGTACTGCTGAAAACGAGCTGGGGTATCCAGCCATGCCCATGGCCTTGGCCGAATCCATAGCAGCCGTAGCCGGGCAGACCTGGCCATTCTTCGCCGGATTCATCGGCGGCCTGGGAGGATTCATCACCGGATCCAACACGGTTTCCAATCTGCTCTTCTCTGAATTCCAATGGGGCATGGCCTCGCAACTGGACTTGCCGCATCAACTCATAGTAGCGGCTCAAGCTGTAGGCGGTGCCTTCGGGAACATGGTATGCATCCATAACATTGTTGCAGTTTGTGCAGTAGTGGGTCTTGCAGGCAAAGAAGGTTTGATTCTAAGAAAGACGATCTGGCCCTTCCTCCTGTACGCAATAATCGTTGGGTTGTGGGTAACCCTCATGAGCTATGTGCTCTTCCCGCACCTGTACTAACAAAACCTAACACGTAACCTTTCTGTGCTCCGGTAATCGCCTATGCCGGGGCACAGGAAACAATCTACAAGGAGAGCCTTATGTCCAGCGAGAGCCTGCAAAAGGATTTCGCACAGATAGTGGGTCAAGAAAATGTGATGACCAGCGAGTCAGATACCTACGCTTATTCCTATGACTCGGCAGTGCTGGAACAAGTCAGCCCGGGCATCGTGGTCCGTCCCACTTCTTCCGAGGCCCTGGGGAAAGTGGTAAAATTTTGCAACGACAACGCTTTAAAACTGACGATCCGGGGCGCCGGAACCAATCTTTCCGGGGGAACCATCCCCAGTGCTGGAGGGGTGGTTTGCCTGACCACGGCTCTAAACAATATACTGGAGATAAACCAAGAAGACCTGTATGCAGTGGTCCAACCCGGAGTGGTAACTGCCAAATTCGCTGCGCAAGTAGCCTCCAAAGGACTGTTGTACCCCCCGGATCCGGGATCCCAGGCAGTATCCACCCTGGGCGGCAACGTGGCAGAAGATGCAGGCGGCCTAAGAGCACTCAAGTACGGAGTAACCAAGGACTATGTCATGGGCGTGGATTTCTTTGATGTAAACGGCGAACTGGTTCGCTCCGGATCCAAGACGGTCAAATGCGTAACCGGGTATAACCTTCCCGCACTAATGGTAGGCTCCGAGGGAACTCTGGGGGTATTCGAAAAGCTCATTTTGAAGCTGGTACCTCCCCCCAAGGCCATAAAGTCCATGATGGCTGAATTCGAAGACGTAGGCGCAGCCACACATGCAGTCTCCGCGATCATCTCCTCCAAGATCGTCCCGGCCACCCTGGAATTCATGGACAACGTCACCATCAGAACCGTGGAGAACTTTCGGGGTGCCGGCCTGAACACCGAAGCCGCAGCCCTGCTCCTGATAGAAGTGGATGGACACCCTGCCCAGGTGGAGGACGACGCGGCCCAGGTGGAGGATATCTGCAAACAGCACGGGGCCAACAAAGTAAAGGTGGCCCAGGACGCCCAGGAAAGGTCTGCTGTCTGGCAGGCCCGCAGGGACGCCTTGCCCGCCCTGGCCAGGGTACGCCCTACTACTGTTTTGGAAGACGCTACTGTGCCACGCTCCAGGATACCGGACATGATGCAGGCGCTTAAGCGGATCTCCCGAGAGTACAAGTTGACCATAGGCACTTTTGGCCATGCAGGAGACGGAAATCTGCACCCCACCATATTGACGGACAAACGGGACCAGGAGGAATGGGCCCGGGTGGAAAAGGCCATAGACGCTATTTTTGACGAGGCTTTAGCCTTGGAAGGCACCCTTTCTGGAGAGCACGGCATAGGACTGGCCAAATCCAAGTACATGCACCTGGAGCACGGCGTTGCCTCACTGGAATACTCCCGTAAAATGAAAAGCGTACTGGATCCCAAAAATATCCTGAATCCCGGCAAAATACTCGGCCCATTACTCGCTTAACCCCGGGAGGAAGTCATGGCAGATATCAAACAACTAGCCAAGATGCTTAACGAGCTGGATGAGCTCGTCACACGCTGCATGAGCTGCGGCATGTGTCAGGCCCAGTGCCCGGTATTCACCCAATCCGGAAAGGAAACCGATGTCACTCGTGGGAAGCTGGCACTGATCTCGGGGCTCAGACGGGAGATGCTCAAGGATCCCAAGCAGGTCCAGGAAAAACTGAACCGCTGCCTACTGTGCGGCACCTGCGAGGCAAACTGTCCTTCGGGTGTTCAGGTGACTGACATCATGCTGCGGGCCAGGGCCATACTTAACGAGTACCTAGGGATGTCCACCACCCAGAAACTGCTCTTCCGCCGCATGCTAACCCATCCCAGGCTCATGAACACCCTGGTTTCTTTGGGAGCCAGGTTTCAGGGTTTGTTTTCCAAGCAGGCAGACGAGATCATAGGAACGTCCTGCGCCAGGTTTAATGCTCCCTTTATCCGGGACCGGCATTTCAGGGCATTTGCCAAAAAACCTCTACACAAGCAGGTGCCCAGCCTGGATACCCCGGCCGGATCTTCTGGCCTGCGGGTAGCCTTTTTCCCGGGTTGCGTTACAGACAAGATCTTTCCTGGTGTGGGCCAGGCAGTGCTCAAGATCCTTGCGCATCATCAGGTAGGTGTATACATGCCCCGCGGTCAAGCCTGCTGCGGCATCCCCGCCCTGTCCGCTGGGGAGAGCGATGCATTCTCAGGCCTGGTCAGACAAAACGTGGAGCTCTTTTCTGCAGGTAATTGGGACTACCTGGTTACTCCCTGCGCCACCTGCACCGCTACCATGCGCCAATTATGGCCTGAACACCACAAGGGGAGCATGGGGCGCATAATCACCGATAACATCCTGGATATCAACCAGTTCCTGGTGGACATACTCGGGGTAAAGCCGGCTCCAGGCGATGGAGAAAAAATCCCGGTAGCCTTTCACGACCCCTGTCACCTGCGTAATACCCTCAAGATTAGCAGTCAGCCCAGGGACATTATCGCTGCCAGCAAGGGCTACGCCGTAGCAGAGCTTCCCGGCGGTCCATCCTGCTGCGGTTCCGGGGGCAGCTTTAACCTAAAGCACTATGACCTGTCCCGGGAAATCGGACTGGCCAAGGCCAGGGACATTGCTGACTCCGGTGCAGCCATGGCTGCTACTGCCTGCCCGGCCTGCATGCTCCAGTTGGCGGATATGATGTCCCAGGAAAAAATCTCACTTCCAGTGAAACATGTCCTGGAAATTTATGCAGAATCACTGTAATCTGAGATACAGGTGGTTGTTAGCCAAGTACAAATGGTTAATAATCACAGGTTGAGCATCCCTTAACAAAAAATCCTGGAGCATTCCCTATGGCCAACAATCTATACGTCATCAACACCGAGCCCAGAAGCGGCAAATCCGCCATCTGCCTGGGCCTTATGCAGATGCTCCGGCGCAACATCCGGAAGGTGGGCTTTTTCAGGCCCATTATCAATGCCCGGGTGGAAGGCAAAGTGGATCACGACATTCATCTCATCCTGACCCGGTTTCAACTCCCGCAATCCCACGAGGAGGCCTATGCCTACACCCTGGAGGAAGCCAGGGATCTCATAAACCAGGGCAAGCATTACCTGCTCATGGAAAACATTCTTACCAAATATAAGGCCCTGGAAAAAAACTGTGATTTCATCCTGTGCGAAGGCTCGGACTTTTTGGGCACGGACTCCCTCTTTGAATACGATATCAATGCAGACATAGCCGCCAACCTCGGCTCCCCGGTCATCCTGGTTTCCAATGGCCAGAGAAAAACCCCCAAGGAGATTGTGGCCCAGACCCAGCTTTCCATAGACAACTTTTCGGACAAGGGCGTGGATATCCTGGCCACCATCATCAACCGGGCCGAGGTCCAGGACAAGGAAGAGATCCTTGCCGGTTTGCGCTGCAAGTTCCGGGAAAACGAGGAATGCCTGAGTTTTCTCATCCCCGAGGTAACCTCCCTGGGTAAGCCCTCCATGCACGACGTGCATAAATGGCTGGGCGGCAAGATAATCTCTGGCCAAGACTTTCTGGAAGTTCAGGTGGAGGATTACCTGATAGCAGCCATGCAGGTTAACAACTTCCTGGAATACGTATCCCGCAATTGCCTGGTGGTAACTCCCGGGGACAGATCCGATGTGCTCCTGGGATGCTTTTCCACCCGGGAATCCCATGCCTACCCGGAAGTGGCCGGAATCGTGCTCACCGGGGGCATGCATCCGCCCCAATCCATGATCAAGCTCATGCAGGGCTGGTCCGGAGTGCCCATGCCTATCCTGGTGGTAGAAGGGCACACCTACAAGGTCACCCGGATACTTACGGAAATGTACGGCCGCATAGACCCTGGGGACGAGAAAAAAGTGGCTACTGCCCTGGGCTCATTCGAGGAACACGTGGATACCGAGGCCCTGCTCACCCGGCTGGAAGCCAAGAAATCCACCAAAATCACCCCCATCATGTTCGAGTTCAGCCTCCTGGAAAAGGCCAAGGCGGACAAGAAACACATTGTCCTTCCTGAAGGTAATTCGGACCGGGTACTGCAAGCCGCAGACATTTTGCTGCGCAGAAGTATTGCGGATTTGACCATACTCGGAGAACCGGAAACCATACGGACCCGGGCTGCCCAGATGGGTCTCAACCTGGACGATGCCCAATTCATTAGCCCCAGCAGCTCAGATTTTTTTGAAGATTACGTAAACACCTATGTCCAGTTGCGCCAGCACAAGGGAGTGACCCCGGAAGTGGCCCGGGACAGCATGTCCGAGCCCACCTTCTTCGGCACCATGATGGTATACAAGGATCACGCCCAGGGTATGGTATCAGGATCCATCACCACCACTCAACAAACCGTGACCCCGGCACTCCAGTTCATCAAGACCAAGCCCGGCATTTCCCTGGTTTCCTCGGTCTTTTTCATGTGCCTCCCGGATCGGGTCCTGGTATTCGGGGACTGCGCTGTGAATCCCAATCCCAACGCAGAGCAGCTGGCGGAAATAGCCATTACCTCTGCGGAAACCGCATCCCAGTTCGGGATAGAGCCCAGGATAGCCATGCTTTCCTATTCCACAGGAGAATCCGGGATGGGAGAAGACGTGGACAAAGTGCGCCAGGCCACGGACATAGCCCGGGAAAAAGCCCCAGAGCTGTTGCTGGAAGGCCCGCTGCAATATGATGCCGCATATGATCCCGAGGTAGCCAGCACCAAGGCCCCAGGCTCCAAGGTAGCCGGCCGAGCCACTGTATTTATCTTTCCGGACCTGAACACCGGCAACAACACTTATAAGGCGGTCCAGAGGGCTGCCAATGCCGTAGCTATCGGCCCGGTGCTCCAGGGTCTGAACAAACCGGTCAACGATCTCTCCCGGGGATGCACTGTATCTGACATCCTTAACACGGTAGCTATTACCGCTATCCAGGCCCAGCACTCTTGACAGAGGACCAAGGTCAGAACTCAAAGGTAAGAAACTCGGAAGTCAGTAAAAGTACGGGGATCTTCCCCAAAAAACAACAAGGACTACCTTATGATAATCCTGGTACTCAATTCCGGGAGCTCCTCGGTTAAATACCAATTGTTGGAAATGCAGGACCAAACCCTTTTGGCCTCAGGGCTGGTGGAGCGCATAGGCCAAGACCCTGGGGAAATCAAGCACCGGTACAAACCCGGTTCCACCCAAGAGGAAACCTTTTCCCGAGAACAGGAGATCCCGGATCACGCTACTGCCCTGAACCTGGTGGTGGAGCTTATAACTGACGCCCGGGTGGGTGTAATCCGGGACGTATCCAGCATCCAGGGGATCGGGCACCGCATAGTCCACGGCGGGGAAGCCTTCAGCGCGCCCACTCTGGTGGATCAGGGCGTGGTGGAAGGGATCCGGGCTCAAATTCCCTTGGCCCCGCTGCACAACCCCGGAGGCTTGGCCGGGATAGAAACCGCTCAGCGGCTGATGCCGAATGTTCCCAACGTGGCAGTCTTTGATACCGCCTTTCACCAGAGCATGCCCCCGGAAGCCTACCGCTACGCCATACCCGCGGAGCTGTATAAGGAGCTGGGCATCCGGCGCTACGGCTTTCACGGAACCTCGCATCTGTTCGTGGCCAAGCAGTGTGCCCGGTTCCTGGGACAAAAGCTCAGCCAGACCAACTGCATCACGGTACACCTGGGCAACGGCTGCTCCATGGCCGCGGTTCAAAACGGAAAGTGCGTGGATACCAGCATGGGGCTGACCCCCCTGGCCGGACTGGTCATGGGCACCCGCTCCGGGGACGTGGACCCTGCCCTGCACGGCTTTCTTGCGGACAACAAGGGGTTTAGCATCCAGGAAGTCGATTCCCTGCTCAACAAACAAAGCGGACTCAAGGGGCTGTGCGGGGACAACGACATGCGCGACATACACGAGCGTATAGATCAAGGGGACAAAGACGCGGAACTGGCCTTGAACATATTCTGCCGTAGGGTAACCCAGTACATAGGCCAATACATGGCCATTTTGGGCCATACCCAGGCCATTTGCTTCACTGCCGGCATCGGGGAGAACGATTCCAAGGTACGCGAGCTCTCCTGCACCACCCTGAACGGCCTGGGAGTATCCCTGGACCCAGGGCGCAACCTGGAAACACCCGGGGGACAGACCTGGGAGATAAGCTCCCCGGAGAGCCGGGTCCGTGTCCTGGTCATACCCACCAACGAAGAACTGGAGATAGCCAATCAGACCTCTGAGGTGCTTTCCCAGACCTAGACCAAGCTATACCGAGTAAAAGAGGTAGATCATGCAACAAGAACTTGTTGATCAGTTCACAGCCAAGGCCACGGCCGTGTCGGCAGTGGTACACACCATAAAAGGCATACGCGAGGCCTGGGAATATACCGTAAACACCTGCGTACACAAGGAAGCCTGTCAGATGCTCATGTCCGGTTGCGACCTCCCGGTCTCGGATGCGGCCCAACAACTTTGCGAGCCAGAACCTGGGGAAAAGGTGATTGCCGCTCCCGCCCTGGAGGACACCAACCTGCAGGCCTTGAGAACCATGGCGGAAAAACAGGGAATAACCCTGATAACCTCGGATTTGCGCCGTTACCTGGGTGGCCTGGATATCGGCCTGGCAGTGGCGGATCTGGGCTTGGCAGAAACCGGAACCCTGGTTCTGGACTCCTCCTCCGAGGACCTGCGCCTGGCCACCATGCTCTGCGAGGTCAACGTACTGATTTTGCCTCTATCCAGGATGAGACCCGGGTCTTACCAGGCCGAGCCCGAGCTTTTGGAGATGATGAAAAAGGGACACAATTACCTTTCCTTTATCACCGGTCCCAGCCGTACCGCGGATATAGAACGTGTGCTGGCCCTGGGTGTTCACGGCCCCCTGGAGTTGCACATATTGCTTTGGGAGGACAACTAATGCTTACCGCCAACAACCACAAGGAATACCTGCAAGAGATAGAAGAGGCCCTGCAAAACGATTTCCAGCGCAGGACTCTGGACAACTTTGCCCTGGCTTACCCTGCCGGCCGGGCCAAGGCCTTTGCCGGCATGGACGTACCAGCCCTGGTCCAGGAGGTAGCCCGGGCCAAGGATTCTTCCCTCTCCCGCATGGATAAGCTTTTCCATAGATTCAAGAAGCAGGCCGAGTCCCTGGGCATCCATGTCCATCTGGCACAGGATGCACGCGAGGCCAACGAGCTGGTCACAGAGATCGCAAAGCAAAACAACTGCCACAATATAGTCAAGGCCAAGTCCATGACCGCGGAAGAGATCCATCTGAACACCCACCTGGAACAGCAGGGTCTGCGCGTGGTGGAAACGGATCTCGGGGAATGGATCATCCAGCTAAGGAACGAGCCGCCCTCGCACATGGTCCTGCCCGCCATCCATCTTTCCAGATACCAGGTTGCGGATTTATTCCGGGGTGTAACCGGAAAAGAGCAGGACACGGACGTGCATAAACTGGTCAAGGTGGCCAGAAGGGAGCTGCGCAAGGAGTACGCCCAGGCGGACATGGGTATAACCGGGGCCAATTTCGCCGTGGCAGAAACCGGCACCCTGGGGATGGTGACCAACGAGGGCAACGGCAGGCTGGTTACCACCCTGCCCAGGGTGCATGTTGCGCTTGTAGGCCTGGAAAAACTCACCCCCAATTTAAAAGAGGCCCTGCGCCTGCTCAAGGTCTTGCCCCGCAACGCCACAGCCCAGCAAATCACCTCATACGTAAGCTGGATCACCGGGACCAATGAATGCAAAAGCGCTCCGGGTCAAAAAAAGGAGATGCACATAGTCTTTCTGGACAACGGAAGGAGACGTCTGGCCCGGGACAAGGACTTTGCCCAGATCCTGCGCTGCGTGCGCTGCGGTGCATGCGCCAATGTCTGTCCCGTATACCGCCTGGTGGGGGGGCACAAGTACGGATACGTTTATATCGGAGCAATTGGCCTGCTTATGACCTATTTCTTCCACAGCCGGGAAAAGGCTAAGCTTCTGGTTCAAAACTGCATAAACTGCGGGGCCTGCAAGGAAATCTGTGCAGCGGGCATCGATCTGCCCCGCCTAATCAAGGATGTTCATGCCCGGATCCAGGATGAAAAAGGACATCCTCCCAAGTCCAAGCTCCTGGGCATGGTGCTAAAAAATAGGCGCCTATTCCACGCTCTGCTCCGAAATATGCGCCACGCCCAGCTTCCCATGGCAGATAAAGAAGGTATGTATATCCGGCACTTGCCCACTATATTCATGAAGGATCAAAACTTCAGAAAGCTTCCCATGATTGCCTCCCGGCCCTTCAGGGACCAATGGAAGGAGGTCAGGCCCGAGGTACCCAGCCCCAAACTCCGGGTAGCCCTTTTTTCCGGATGCGCCGAGGACTTTATCTACCCCGAACAAATGATGGCTGCAGCCCGGGTGATCTCCAAGGACAAAGGGATTGCCCAGGAGCATCCGGATAAGCAGACCTGCTGCGGATTGCCCGCCTTGATGATGGGGGAGAAAAAGGCTGCCCGGGACGTGGCCCGGCAAAACCTGGAGGCTATAGACCCGGGGGAATTCGATTACATCATTACCTTGTGCGCTTCCTGCGCTTCGCATCTCAAGCACAACTATCCCACTCTCCTGGAAAAGGATTCCGGATTACAGCCCAAAATCAAGGAATTCACCTCCAAGGTGATCGATTTCAGTACTTTCGTCCGGGAGGTGATGAAACTCTCTCCCATGCTTCTGGAACACTCCGGGAAGAAGGTGGGGTATCACGCACCATGCCATTTGTGCCGAGGCCTCGGGGTGCGCGAAGCCCCGCGCAAAAACCTGGAAATGGCCCACACCTATGTCCCCACGAATGAAGAGGAGGTATGCTGCGGGTTCGGGGGAAGCTATACCATGAACTTTCCCTCCATCTCCAGGACCCTCTTGGCCAATAAAATGCACAACCTGGAAACCGCAGGGATTTCCGCAGTGGCCACGGATTGCCCGGGTTGTGTGCTGCAGATCCGAGGCGGGATGGCCCAATCCGGCCAGGACATCCAGGTTAAGCACGTGGCCGAGCTTTTGGCAGAACAGCTAAGATGAGTGTGAGGCCCGGACTACCAGGGCATCTGCAGCCATAAACGCTAGTTAGTACCTTGATTGGTAACGGTAAATATGGTGAATAGTTGCCTTGATTGCAACTTTTCACCAGGCCTTCTTGAGAACGTAGCAGTTCATTACGCTTGATTTTTATTTACACCTATTTCAGAATTGTTCATATTTATCTGCGAATTAAAACTACCACGAAACTTGATTCTATAACCATGGCTTTATAAACCGCCTTACTATTATGACAGCAACTCTTTCCCTGGGTCCGAGGGTGCTGCAAACTAGGCGTAAACTGTGTAAGCGACGGCCTGTTTGCAGAATTCTCGGATCTCTGGATAATAAGTCTCGTTGTAGTTTTTAAAAGTTAAGCAGCTACTTACCAAATTTACAAAGTTCAAGGCAAAAGGTCATCCCGGTTAAACCCGGATCGTTCAGTATCGAGGTCGGTTATGCAGCCAGGCTATATAACTGCTCACGAACAAGGCCTATTGAGGTCCAGGATCGAAACAGCCAGGGAATGGGCAACTGAGTGCTGCCTGTGTCCCAGAAACTGTGGGGTGAACAGGCTGGAAGGGGAGCTGGGCTTCTGCCGTCTCGGTCGCTTGGCCCAGATAGCCGCTTTCAACCTGCACTTCGGCGAGGAAGAGCCCTTGGTGGGAGAGCGCGGCTCAGGCACGGTCTTTTTCGGTCACTGCAACCTGGGCTGTGCTTTCTGCCAGAACTTCGACATCAGTGACAACCAGAGCCGGCACCAGGAGGTTCATCCCAACCAATTAGCCCATGTTTTTCTCCAGTTGCAAAAACAGGGGGCCCATAACATAAACCTGGTTACTCCCTCCCATGTGGTGCTCCAGGTACTGGAGGCCCTGGAGCAGGCTGCTGAAGAGGGCTTGAACCTGCCCCTGGTCTATAACACCAGCTCCTATGACGAAGTCCACACCCTGAAGCTTTTGGAAGGGATCGTGGATATCTATCTGGCGGATTCCAAGTTCTTTTATGCCGAACATGCCCAAAAATACGCCCGTGCTCCGGATTATCCCCAAAAGGCCAAGGACGCCATCTTGGAGATGCATAGACAGGTTGGTGGCCTACAAGTCGACCACCGGGGAATCGCCCAAAGAGGTCTTATGATCAGGCACCTGGTCATGCCAGATAACCTGGCCGGATCCGAGGAGTGGCTGCAATTTTTTGCAGACCACCTAAGCCCTAATGTCTTCCTGAACATAATGGATCAGTACCGTCCGTCGGGCAGGGCCCGGGAATTTCCTGAGCTCATGGGCCGGGTTAGCGGAGAGCGGGTCACGGAGCTCAAGCAAAAGGCCCGGGATCTGGGAATGAACAACCTGGACGAGAGGTCTTCCGGGATATTCAGGCTCATTTTCTAGGCAGCTCAAGCTGGTATACCAGGGCATCCTCCAGGGTATCCGGGTAGTAGCGCTCCCGGGTTCCCACCAACTGGAATCCAAAACCCTGGTACAGGTTTATGGCAGCCCGGTTCGAGGCCCGCACCTCCAGGGAAACCCATTCCACGCCGCGGCTCCTGCAATATCCCAGCAGCTCTGAGAGCAACTCCTTGGCCCGTCCCTTCTCGCGGCATCCCGGCCGGATGGCCAGATTCAAGATTTCCACCTGATCCCGGACATGGAGAAAGGATAGGTATCCTATAAGCTCCTGGTCAGCTGCCAAACCCAAAACCAGAAAACTATCCCGGGACATGAGCGCCCGGAACTCCTTTTTGCCCCACGGCGTTTCAAAACATAGCCTCTCCAGCTCAACTAGCCGGGGCACATGTTCAGGGTACAAAAATATTATTCTTTCCTCTTGCACTTTTAACTCCGGGGCATAAAAATATGGCCAGAGCCGGGCACTCGAAACAAAAAGGGAACAGATCAGAAGAATTTTTGGAGGTGGTGGACCGTAGCAACACCCCTATAGCGGTATTGCCCAGAACCCAGGTCCATCTTCAGGGCCTGTTCCACCGCTCCGTTGTTATTCTGGTTTACGACCGCAAGGGACGTATCCTGCTCACGAAAAGGGCAAAGGACAAGTTCCCTTACCCGGACAGATGGGATCTCTCTGCCACCGGACACGTTTGGGCCCGGGAGGCAGTCAGGGACGCTGCCTTGCGGGAGCTCAAGGAAGAAACCGGACTGGTGCCACTTTGGCTGAAACTGCTGCAAATCATTGCCGGATGCGAGGAAACCAACTTGGAGTTCGTGTATGTGTTCAGTGCCGGGAACGCAAGGTCCCGCATCCAGGGCAATGCTGCAGAGGTCCAGGATCATGCCTTTCTAAGCCGGGAAGAGCTAAAAACCATGGTGGAGAAGCACCCCGAGAATTTAACCCCGGCTCTGGTATATCTGTGGGAGAAGGGCCTAGTGTTTGAATAGATCCCTTGATAAAACTGGCTGGGGATGACTAGTTCACAAACACGTACGAGTATCTCTTCTCCTGGGTAAGGGCCTCTCCTGTCCCGCGCAGCACAGTGGTCAGGGGCTCCTCGTCAACCTTTACCGGGACCTGGATCTCCTTGCTGATCAAAGTATCCAAGCCCTTGAGCAAAGAGCCTCCCCCGGCCATAAGCACGCCATTGTGGGCAATATCTGATATTAACTCCGGAGGGGTCTTTTCCAGAGACCGGCGCACGGCCTGGACAATGGCCTGAATCGGTTCCTGCATGGCCTCTCTTATCTGGCTATCGTTAACCGCGATGGTTTTGGGGTTGCCGTCCACTATGTTTTTCCCCTGGACATTAAAATTCAGGGGCTCGGGCGGAGGATAGGCAGTACCAATAGCCATTTTGACCCTCTCGGCCATGTTCTCACCTATCAGGAGGTGGTATTCCTCTTGGATAAAACGCTGTATGGCCTCGTTCATCTCGTCTCCGGCCACCCGTACGGATTCGGAATAGGCTATGGCAGACAAAGAAATTACCGCCACCTCGGTGGTTCCACCGCCTATATCCACCACCAGATTTCCCACTGGCTTGTCAATATCCATACCTGCGCCGATGGCCGCAGCCACAGGTTCCTCCACCAACTTGATGTCCCTGGCCCCGGATTGCATTCCAGCCTCAATCACGGCTCTTTTTTCCACCTGGGTAATCCCGGTAGGAACACAGATCACCATCTTGGGCTTAACAAGATTGAAGCCCTGGATCACCTTGCGGATAAAAAAGGAGATCATGGTGTTAGTTACTTCAAAATCGGCTATCACCCCGTCCTTTAAAGGCCTGATAGCCATAATCCTATGCGGGGTGCGCCCCAGGAATTCCTTGGCTTCCTTGCCCACGGCCAGAATTTTGCCGTCCCGGGAATCCAGGGCGACCACGGTGGGTTCATTGAGCACCACGCCGTCCTTGGGAGTGTACATCAAGGTATTGGCTGTCCCAAGATCCATGGCCAGGCTCTTGCCTAAAAAAGAAAACAATTTGGCAAAAAACATTGTTCCTCTCTTTGGATCCAATAAGTTAAAACTAAAGGCAACTATTCATCATGTTTTACCCAAACTATTCACCGGATCTTTTTGCGTGCTTTCGCCGGAAGGCTCACCGGTTTTTTTGGCGAGGCTTATGGGGGAAGCCGGACCGCACGAAGAACGCGGGATGAAACTGAAGCAAAAGCCTCGAGGTTGCACCAAACTTGAGAAGATGCACAAAGCCAAGAGTCCGGTGGGGGCAGGAATGCCCCCGTAAGTCGAGCCTAAAAAAGCGCGAGCCGGGTACGCGGCACGAAAAAAGATTTGGTGAATAGTTACAAAAGTAACATTTATTATCCCAAGGTAACTATTCTCCATATTGGCAAAAAACCTGGTGGATAGTTGCCTTGAAAAAGGTGCTACCACTGGAAAGCGCTGTCTATAGAGCCACTCCCAAATGTCGCTGTAGTTGTTAACTCAAGCGGCTTTTCAGATATAAACTCTCCAAAAACAGGCCTAGATAGTCCCCCACCATGTACAGAAAATCCTTGAGCTCCTCGTCAATGGACAAGGCCTCCGAATCCGCAAGAACCAATATCCCCCGGGTTCTTTTGTGAACCACCAAAGGCATACAGATCACGGATTTAAACTGTTTAGCCTGGACCTCCTTACCGAACAAGGAGAGTCCGGAAGGGCCATTTTCCAGCCCAAAAAAGACCGGTGTCCCATGCTTGAACACCCAACCCAGCAAGCCGGAATCGATGCTGAATTTATGCTTTTCCAGATCAACTCCGGGCAAAACCTCCGAGCTCAAGCCCTCCAAAAAATACCCCTGTCCCTTCTCGTCCCTGGCAGCCATGAAACCGTAGGTAAAACCGGTACACTGGTTTAGCAGCTGCAATAACTGCTGCAAAAAGGCCCGCCATTTGGGGACTTTTTGTCTAAGGTTCTGGATAAGGCTTAAATATTTGTAGTATTCCCTGCTCTTTATATTTTGATCCGCCAGGGAAAGGCCCAGACGGAGATCCTCGATAAGCTGGGCAAATTGATATAGGATCTTTTGATCCTTGTCACTAAAAGAATAGGTTTTCTTGCTGTCCACTCCCAGCACCCCGGCTTCATTCGGGAGGGGACACCCCATGAAGGCCTTGATCTTGGACTCGCTTTCAGGGGGATAATAGCCCAGACACCTCTCGTCCCGGTCAAAATTGTTGAGCAAGAGGGGCCTGTTATTTTTGAGTATCCAACCAATCAAACCCGTGCCCGGTTTGATGGTGGCCTCCGGCTTCAGGGAATCACCCAGACTAAAGTGCGAAGCAAGGTAGCAGGCCTCTTTCTCTGTATGGCTGGGCAGGAAAAGGACGGCAGAATAGCCGTCAAAAACACTGCAAATCAAGCCCAGTATTCTATCCAACCAGTTCTCGATATTCATTGCAGACCATAATGGTTTTCCCTGTGACTACAAATCTTTTGGCCGAGGCCAACACACAGGTTTGCATGTAATGCATCTTGCCTTTTTCAAGGCGAATTGACAATAACATTCTCTTGCGCGTCCCAACCTGCCCAAGAGCCACACAACCCTCTTGTTAAGCTCATCCGCACAGATAATTTTGAAAAAAACAGAGCAACTATTCACCATATTTAACCCAAAATATTCACCGGATCTTTTTGCGTGCTTTCGCCGGGAGGCTCACCGGTTTTCTTGGCGAGGCTTATGGGGGAAGCCGGACCGCACGAAGAACGTGGAATAATACTGAAGCAAAAGGCTCGATGTTGCACCAAGCTTGAGAAGTTGCACAGAGCCAAGAGTCCGGTGGGGGCAGGAATGCCCCAGTAAGCCGAGCCTAGTAAAGCGCGAGCCGGGTACGCAGCACGCAAAAAGATTTGGTGAATAGTTACAAAACAGAAAGTTATCTTGCCATCAAGACTTGGGGCGAAAAGGAAAAACAGTGAATACTGCCAGCATTGATCTTTTGGCCCAAATAAGCTAGTATTAAAATACTAATACAGCAATATCATTTTTCAGGCGCTCTTTTTCCTAACCCGGAGTTTCTTCCGGATCCATGAAAACCTTCAAAGCCCGGTTAGGACGAGGTTTTCTGGCAAGCACCTTGTGTTACTGACAAGAAGAAGGACAGGCATTGATGCAGAATTGGGACGATTTTTTTCTGGGAAACAACACTTACGATTGGAGAAAAAAACGTTTTCCTGTACCCAAGTTCAAGCTCAACAACATATACAGTCTCAAAAACTACCTGGACCTGATCCACATACGTCAATGTCTTTTAAAACCCTTTCTAGAGAACAAGGATTACCCCCTAGTGGAATCCAGAGAACTTTTGCCCTCATTTGAGTCCGATCTTTTCGAATACGAAAGCCTGCCCGGTTTAAGCCTGGTAGCCTTTGCCAGACATCTGGATTACATCAACGAGATATTTCAATTCGACATCCTGCATACCCAGAATGAAAAAATCACCACCCAATACGGGGAGGCCTGTCCATTACCGGACATAATTTATCCCTCGAACCTGGCCACCTTTCAAAGCAGGCTGCCCAGGCACCTCCAGGATAAGTTCCGGGAAAAGCTGGGCAACAGGGATATATCCCATTTATACAACTACCCCCGGGTTCTGGATTTTATCCTGAACATGGACCGGGGACATGTCATGAGCCTGGACACCAGTGATCAATTCTACCTCTCGGGTATCTACGCCTCTTTTCCCTCGGATCTGGACCCGGAGCTTAAGAGATTCGGGCTCAAGATCAACAAGTTCAAGCCTAATGACAACCTGCGGTACGAATTGAACCGCAATTTTGTTTACCAATTTCTTATGGAACTCTACGGGTATCCGGTGGTTTCGGAAAGGCGGACCTCTGCGGCTTTGTTCGCCAGAAAGCTCTTCAAGATGGGGGAGCATTTTCTCATCCGGGCCATTGGCCAAACGGATCGCACTATTACCACCCTCTTCAATACCGGGGAATTCAAATACTATCCCGCCCTGGAAAAACTGGCCCTGGTTCGTGTGGGGACCAAGAAAAAAGAGGCCCTCAAGTTCTTAAGGGAAAACAACTTTTTTGTGGATGAGAAAAAACAGGTAGTTATTCTCAGGGTCAAATACAAACAGCACCAGTACGACCCCAACAATATCCGGGAAGAACGGGCCCTTTCAGTACAGCGCCAGGAAGTTATCCATCCCTATACCGGAGAGGTTTGCAGCCATCTCAATATTATCAAGGACACCTCTTACATGACCCTTAAACTCAATGATATTGTTAAAGGCGAATTCAGCGGCCGGATCAAATACAAGCGGGAGATAGTGGAGAACACGGACACGCATGAAAAAAGGCTCAAATTCCTTTATGCCTGGCTAAGCAAACACCAGAGAAGGATCATAGGCTATTCTGAAGAGTTCTATTCCGGAGTGACCAAGGTCCTGGACAACTACCTGCTCAATCCGGGCAATTATGAATATTTCAATGAATTGCACAAGCTGTACCAGGAAGTCTGGCACAAATACAGCTATATCAGGCAGGCCAGAAAAATCCGGATTCTAGAGGATATTCTGGAAAAAAGGTATGAAGACAAAAAAATAAACTACCAGCAGATGCTGATACATACCAAGAACGTGCTGGGAGAGCTCAAGTTCGAGATGGGTTATTACTTTCCGGACATTATCAACCGGGCCATCTCGATAACTGATAAGATGGCCAGGGACAGATACCTCCGCAAGACCTACATCAACAAGCCAGAAAAAGAATTAACACCCTACGGCCAAGAAATCAAAAAAAGGTACTCCCAAATGATATCCCTCTTGGACGAACTAAAGTCCATCCGCAACATCAAACGGGTAAAGCACTCTTTCAATTAGCCCCGCACTCTCTTGGACAACAACCAAGAGAGTGCGGGTCAAATCTTATGCCCTAGATCTTGCAGGCCGTGCGCAAGTCCCCTACGGCATCGGTCTTTTCCCAGGTAA
>CAZNYT010000006.1:0-59485 GCA_964577315.1 uncultured Desulfovibrionales bacterium | reverse complement strand
CTAACGGGTGAATAGAAATTCACCTGTAAAATGTGTCATGCAGTGCATTAAACTACTGGGATGGCTGTTGAAGCTTTTGGCCCATAATAAGCCATCTTTTGAATATACAGTTGGTAATTATCTATCTTGACGACATCAAGACTTAAAAAGCCGCGAGAAACGACCGTGTTTTCAAGGCAACTACTTTTCAAAAATTTTATCAATCTTTTGGCTCATGGTGTCCGCGGTAAAGGGTTTTACAATATAATTGGAAACCTTGGCTTGAACAGCCTCGATTATGTTTTCCTGTTGAGCCTCTGCTGTCACCATTAAAAAGGGAAGGTCAGCAAATTCCTCGCTAGCCCTGACCTTGCGCAGCAGTTCAATGCCGGTCATTTTGGGCATATTCCAGTCGCTGACAATGAAGTCTATTTTGTCTTTATTCAGGATGTCCCAAGCAGTAGTGCCATCGTCCGCCTCTACGATGTTGTTGTATCCCAACTGACGCAGGATGTTCTTGATGATTCTGCGCATGGTGGAAAAATCGTCCACCACCAAAATCCGTATGTTCTTGTCGGGCATCTCTACCTCCTAAATAGATTCGTGCACTTGCCAAAAGTTGTCCTTGATTTTTTGAACTGCCTGAGCGTGAAGCTGTGAAACTCTTCCCTCGGTGATTTCCAGGATCTGAGCCACCTCTTTCATAGTTAGCTCTTCAGCATAATAAAGGGAAAGCACCAATTGTTCCTTTTCAGTGAGCTGTTCAATAAGCTCCGCGACTTTGTTCACCAGGTCGTTAAAGATAATACTTTGTTGGGGCTCATCGCTATCACGGTTTTCCAAACTTGCAAAATTTTCCTGGATTGCTTCCAAGCTTAAACAGATTTGGTTTTGCAAAGCTAGCAGGCCTTCCTCTACTTCATCCTGAGAATAGCCGGTGATATTTTTTAGCTCCGCATTATTAGGGGTGTATCCGGACTCCTGTTCGAACTGTCGTATGCTCTCTTCCAGCTTTTTGACCTTTTTCCTTAGGCCTCGGGAGAACCAGTCCATCTTGCGCAGTTCGTCGAGCATGGCCCCCTTTATGCGGTTGTCTGCAAAGGTTTCAAATTTGATGCCCTGGTGGGGGTCATAGTTTCCAAGCGATTCCATAAGCCCCAAAGAACCAGCGCTGATCAAATCGTTTATGTCTACGTGAGCGGGCAGCTTGTGTTTTAACCTTGCTGCACTTATCTTGATTTTTTGACCATAAGCCCGGATTATCTCGTCCTTATCCCGTGCCGAAAGTTGGTCAAAGGATATTTCCGGGTTTTCCAAAACTTCCCAGGGATTATTCCTGGAAGAGGAGCTGTTTCCAGAAGAATTTGATGTTTCCATCTAGATTGTCAATCGGTTTCCAATTTATCATGTTCTCTGCGGCTTGCATCACGGCTTGGGAAGCTAGAGAGTCGGAATTATTATGACAAAAGGGTTGTTGGCTAGCAACCCCTTTCCCTACACTTTGATCCATAGGGATTATAGATAGTAAATCCAAGGAAATCCCGCTTAAAAAATGATCACAAGCGTTGTACAGCTTTTTAAATATTTCCTTGCCTTCTTCCCGGGATCTGGCCATGTTAACTATTACCCGGAAACGCTCTACTCCGTGCTGAATTTTCAAGATTTTTATCAGGGCATAAGCATCAGTGAGTGAAGTGGGCTCCGGGGTTACTACCAAGATTCTTTGCTGTACAGCAAGATTGAAATAAATAGAGTTTTCATTGATCCCCGCACCGGTATCCACAATCATGAAATCCAGCTTTTCTTCCAGTTGATCCATAACTTCCAGAAGTTCAAGTTTTTGTCCAGTGGACAGTTGCAGCATTTCCGGAACACCTGAGGCGGCAGGCAGGATATCAAAGCCGTATTCCGAGGGCAGTATTATTTCTTGCAGCGGGGTTTGATCGTGGAATAGATGAAAAAGATTGAATCTGGGAGCTAGCCCCAAAAGTACATCTACGTTGGCCAGTCCCAGGTCCGCGTCCATGAGCAGGGTTTTTTTGCCCAATTTGTGCAGGCAATAAGCCAGGTTAATGGATATATTGGTCTTGCCCACACCCCCTTTGCCCGAAGTAAGGGACAACACTATGGGCAGCCTGGATTCGCTTGGCATATTCGAGGTTCCTGTCTAGTTAAAGGTTAGCGGATGCTGCTACTTTTTGTTCGTATTTCGAGGTACCCTTTTTTTGAAAATTAGCTTCCACAGATTATCCTGGGTAGCAGCAGCTGAGGAGTTTCGCAGGCCCTTGTCAAAGCAAAGATAGGATATAGGGAGCCCGCTTTTCCAGGAAACATTCATCAGGGTGCCGAATGCAAAGGCTTCGTCCAGCTTGGTCCATATCAGGCTGTTTAGTTTTAATTGCCTGTATTGATTCAGATAGTGATCAATCTGGGCGGATGCGTAGACCGGGCTTAGCACCAGGTGCCGGCACATGTCCCCAAAGATTTGGTCCTGCTTGGCATTCTCCTCCCGGTCCGGGGCATGGAATCCAGGGGTATCCAAAAAAATCAGGTCAAAGTCATTTTTGGTCTGGATCAAATTTTTTAATTCCTGATCTGTTTTGGCTTCCTGAAAGGTGAATCCGGACAAATCCGCATAATGTTTCAAGAATAGTCTGCCCCCGGCATGTTGCGCGTCAGTATTTACCAGGCAGATCTTCATGTCCGGGTTTTTGTTTCTGCTTTCCAGGGCCAGCCTTAACACGGTGGTGGTTTTGCCCACGCCGCTGGGCCCCATGAAGGCGTGCACCTTGCTTTGCTTTAGAAACCTGTGCCAGGGGGATACCGGGATGGAGCGGGTCAAAACTTGCAGGGTGGGGAGATGAAAATTTTCCCCAAGTTGGGACCAGAGGTCCATGATGACCTCGGGATGAACCCCTTGCTTCTCCAGGTAATCCAGTATTTGTTTTTGCCTGGAAGTAATCCGGGGGCCCTGGATTTGAGGTTTGATCATCTTGAAGATGCTGTTTTTGAAGCTCTCCCACTCCTGACGCCACTCACCGTCCGATTGAGGAGCAGTGGAGTCCAAGCCAGAATTTCCTTCCAGGTTGTTGTTTTCTGTCTGCCTTTCCTGGCTCGGCTCAGATTCGGACTCCTCCATTTCCTGGAGATGCTTTTCCAGGGCGGCTGTGATTTCATAGGTTTTCTTGCCGTTGGAGCTTACACAGTCGCTGCTAAGAATCACTGCATCCGGACCCAACTCACTTTTGACCTTCTGCAAAAGCTCGGAATAGGATTGTCCCCGAAAAGTCTTAATCTGCATTCTTCATACTCACTGTGTTTACGGATTCCAGCCTGATATTGGTCGGAATCTCGGTCTGGGCTATCACCGGCAGATTGGGAATAAAGCGCAGAAGCAATTGAGCCAAATGTGGCCTGATAAGCGGTGTTGTCAAAAGCACTGGCTGGCCATCTGACACCGTAGTTTTTTCCAGGGTCTTGTTGATGGCATGAATGATCTTTTGGGCCAAATTGGGTTCCATGGCCAGGTACGTGCCTTGATCAGTCTGTCTCAATCCTTCCTGAAAGGATTTTTCTATCTCTTCGTCCAGGGTTATTATGGGCAGGGTGCCATCCTCGCTCAGATAGGGCTTGACCACGGTTCTGCCCATTTTCTGCCTGACGTATTCAGTCAATTGTTCCGGGTCCCGGGTCTGTTGGCCATAATCGGCCAGAGTTTCCACAATTGTCAACAGGTCCCGGATGGAAACTTTCTCTTTGACCAGATTCTGCAGCACTTTTTGAACCGAGCCTAGGCTGAGAGTGTTGGGTACCAGATCTTCCACTGCCTTGGGAGAGCGCTGTGCCAGGTTGTCCAGCAGATTCTGGGTTTCCTGGCGTCCCAGGAATTCATGCAGGTTCTGCTTGAATACCTCGGTTAAATGCGTGGCTATGACTGTGGATGGATCCACTACTGTATAACCGGCCATAACGGCTTCTTCCTTCTTGTTTTCCGGTATCCACAACGCCGGGAGATTAAAGGCGGGTTCCCGGGTTTCTATACCCTTGATGCGGTGTTTTACATCTCCAGGGTCCATAGCCAGATAATGGTCTATCATGATTTCGCCCTTGGCAACCTGGTTGCCTTTGATGCGGACTATATATTCCCCAGGCTTGATCTGGAGATTATCCTTTAAATGCAGTGAGGGAATAACTACCCCCATATCCAGGGCGAACTGTCTCCGGATGGATCTTATCCTGGCCAGAAGGTTACCGTCCTGTTCTTCGTCCACAAGAGGAATCAAACCGTAGCCCACTTCCAGCTCCAGGGTGTCCAGAGGCAGCAAAGAATGGGCTTCAGCCGGGGTGTCAGAGGAACTCTGCTGCTCTTCCTTTTTCTCCACGGATTTTTCTTGTTCTACAGTCTTGTGCCGGGCTGAAGCAAAAGATAGCGCCAACAGTCCCCCGGACATCAAAAGAAAAACCAAAGTGGGCATACCCGGAACCAAGGCAAACATTACCAGAACCCCGCTGACCAGGCGCAAGGCCCGGGGATGATTGGTTAGCTGGCCCAGGAACTCCTGTCCCATCTGGGCTTCTGCTGCTGCCCTGCTCACAATAATACCCGCGGAAGTGGATATGATGATGGAAGGAATTATGGCCACCAGGCCGTCCCCTATGGTGAGCAAGGTATATGTCTGGGCGGCTTCGCCCAGGCTCATTCCCTGCTGAAACACTCCGATAATTAGCCCTCCCACAATATTTATCACCGTGATCAAAATGCCGGCATTCACATCTCCGGAAACAAATTTTCCGGAGCCATCCATAGCCCCGTAAAAGTCGGATTCCTTGCGCAGTTCCTCCCGTTGTCTCTTGGCTTCCTGTTCATCTATTAGTCCGGCATTGAGATCCGCTTCAATGGACATTTGTTTCCCGGGCATGGAATCCAGGGTGAAGCGGGCGGCCACTTCCGCAATCCGGGTGGTTCCATTGGCAATAACCATTTTGGTTAGGGCGAACAGGATAAGAAAGATAACGATCCCCACAAAGTAGTTGGCTCCCACCACAAAGGTCCCAAAGGATTCAATCACTCTGCCGGCAGCGTGGGTGCCCTCGTCCCCCTGCAGTAGGATCAGCCTGGTGGTAGCCACGTTCAGGGCCAAGCGAAACATCGTGGCCACCAGGAGCAGGGAAGGAAATATGGTAAACTCCAAAGGGGAGCGCATGAACATGGAGGTCACCAGTACCACGAAGGCAAAGGAGAGATTGAAGGTGAGAAGCAGATCGATAAGAAAAGTAGGTATGGGCACGAGCATCACAAAGAGAATTATCACCACGCCCGAGGCCAGTACTATATCGCCTTGCTTTGTGAATTTGGCGTAGTCAATGTAGTTCAGAACCGAAGACTTTGTTGTCATAGTATTGACGCCTTATTAGGAGATGTGCGGGATTCGAATTAATGGCCTCCAGGAGCTCCTTTTTTCCTGAACTTGTAGATTTGAGCCAGGACCGAGGCCACAGCCTTGTATAAATCTTCCGGGATGGTTTCACCTTCTTCCACGTTCTTATACAAGGCCTGTGCCAACGGCTTGTTCTCCCGGATGGGAATGTCGTGTTCCCTGGCTATTTCCTTTATTCTTTCCGCCTTATAGTTGGCGCCCTTGACCAGGACCATGGGAGCAGGCGCCAGCTCGGGGTCATACTTAATAGCTACAGCTAGATGAGTGGGGTTGGTAATGACCACGTCCGCCTTAGGGACTTCCTGTTTCATTCTTTTTTGAGTGGTGGACTGCATTTTCTGCCTTTGCTTTTTCTTGACTTCCGGGTTCCCCTCGGACTGTTTTCTCTCATCCTTGACCTCGTCCTTGGTCATTTTCAGGTTCTGCTCGTAATCCCACCTGCTGTAGGCCACATCCGCCACAGCGATAATGATCAGGGGGACCATGGCAAAGAGGACCATTTTAAAGGCAGTTTCCATGATGTAGGTAACAATCCGTACCGGGCTTTCATAAAAAAGCAGGGCAAAGTTTTCGAATTCCATGGTCAGCACTAGGTAAGGTGCGCTAGCCAGGGCGGCAGCCATGCCTATGTTCTTGAACAGACGAACCAGGGTGTTGAGATCGAACTTCTTTTTCAGTCCTTCTACTACGTTGAAGATTTTGAGCTTGGGTTTTAAGGGTTTCCAGGTCCAGAGAAAACCCACCTGCATGTAGAGAGCCAGGATGGTGGCGCAAAAAACTGCCACCATTATGGGCAAGATAATGCTGGCCATTTTTTCCAGGGAATAAACCAACAAGTGATACAGGTTCTTGGGGGTGAGTTCGTAAGTCATGGCCTGACTTAATTGATAGTGAACCAGTCCCAAGAGTTCGTCCCGGATATGGGGGAAGGTAAAATAAATGGTCAGGATGCCCACCAACGTACTGATAACCTTGGGCATCTCCTGACTTTTGGGGACATTGCCCTCCTCCCGGGCTTTTTCCCGCCGTTTCGGGGTGGGATCTTCTGTTCTGCTGGGATCTTTTTGAGGCATATGGTTGTTGATCTAGTTTTGGGGTGGCAATCTTTACTCCTAAATATCAGGGATTATCCTCCCATGCCGGCCGCACGGAGCAGGTTGTGCATGTTTCCCCCTAAGGTGTTGATAAAATCCTGGACATGATAAGTGATGAGCTGAAAGACTGTTCCCAAAAACAAAAACCCCACTGCGGTTTTTATGGGAAATCCCAAAAGCAAAACATTCATCTGGGGAGCCATCCTGGCCATAAAGGCCAGCCCTAAATTGATGAGAAAGATTGCCGCTAGAATAGGGGCGGCAATCTTTACGGCCAAGACAAAAATTTGACTGGAGTAATGCAGGATCTGGTTTACCAGTTCCGGAGAAATAAAGAGCCCTCCTGGAGGGATGAGGTTAAAGCTCTGGGTCAGGCCCATGAGCATGTAAAGATGGCCGTTAATGGCCAGAAAGGTCATCATGGTAAGCATGTACAAGAATTGTGCAGTGACCGCTTCTTGAGTACCTGTAACAGGGTCCACAACGCTAACCATGCGAAAGCCCATCTGGAAGCCAATCACTTCTCCCCCGGTTTGAATGGCAGCTATCAAGAATCTCACCTTTAGTCCCAGGATAAGCCCCAGAACTAGCTCCCCTCCTATCATGACGAAGATCTGAAAGGGATGTTCCGGCAAGTGATGGGCCTCGAAGGATAAATAAGGCCATAAGCCTACGGACAAGACGAGGCATAGGGCGGCTTTTATGGGTACAGGCAGGTATGCGCCCCCGAAAAAGGGCAGTAAAAAAACCACCAGGCTGATACGCATTGCTGTCAGCCAGAAGCTTATTATGGTTTCGGGATTAAAGCTGAAAATATCCATTGCCCCAAAGCTAGCAAAACCTGGACCAATGTATTTCTATCCCAAAACAAGCTGTTTTCGGGTTTGGGGCTCAGCGGATCGGACCGCTTTGTTTGAGGTCATGCGGACAGGTGCGGAACCAGAGAGTGGCAATCCTTTGCCCCCGGATAATAGCCCGGGGACAAAGGATTGCATTTGGAAAAATGGAAGCGGGGAAGGGGTGAGGAGGCTGCCTGCTTGCTAGTCCAGCCAGGCAGCGATTAATTCAGGATATATTTCTTGGGATTTACCGGCACATTGTTGATTCGTACTTCGTAATGCAGGTGTGGTCCGGTGCTGCGTCCGGTGTTGCCCACATAGCCTATGAGCTGCCCCCGGGAAACTTCCTCGTTTTCATCCACAACAAAGCGCTTCATGTGAGCGTATTTGGTGCTAAACCCCCTGCCGTGATCTAGGACCATGGTCAAGCCGTATGTGCTGTTGTCCCTAGTTGAGATGATCTCACCATCTGCAGGGGCATATATAGGGGTCCCTTCCGGGGCAGAGATGTCTATTCCTTTGTGGAATTCCCGTTGTCCTGTAAAAGGAGAGGCTCGGTACCCGAAATCCGAGGAAACCCAGCCTTGGGCGGGCCAAATGGAGGGGGTGCTGGCCAATCGATTTTGCTGTTTGTGCAGGGCTTGAAGGATCTCCTGCTGCCGAATTTCTTCCAGGCGTGATTCAGTGCTTAGTTGATCCAGGAAGTTGTGCATTTCCCTGGCCAGTGCCTCCTGGCGGTAAAAAGGCACTGAGGAGGAGGAGAAGTTTTCTGGGGTGCCCCCAGCCGGGTTGGGGTTGGAGGTCTGAGGAGGGTCCAGATCCAGCATGACCCGCAGCTTGTCATCAAACTCCTGGATACGTTCCAGGTTTTGTTCCAGATCCTGCGTCTTGTGATAGAGTGTGGTCAATTGGATTTTTTGGGATTGAACAGTGTTTTCGGCTTGGTGCAGTTGGGATTCTAGGTTTCTGTGTTCCTGGAAGAAATGCCATAAATAGATATTGGACCCTATGATTGCCAAAACCATGAAAGTGCCAAGAATTAGGAGCCATCTAGGGAGGGTGAGACTGGAGCAGGAACCATGCTTGTCCTTGAAGATGACTAATTGGTATTTCTTGAAAAGCATAAATAAAGCTCTGGATTAAAGTATTTGTTTAGGCATATCCTATATTTTACTGATCCTAACTGCAAGGAAACTTATTATCAAAAGGTCTGAGAATTCTGCAAACAGGCCTACGTCGCTCACACAGTTTACGCCCAGCTTGCAGAATCCTCGGACCCAAGGGGAAGACTTGCTGCCATAATAGTAAGACGGGATATAGAGCTAAGTTTCGTTGTAGTTCTAATAAGCTTAGTGTTTTCTAGATTAAGTTGTTTGCCGAGTCAAGTTGCCATTTCTTTAAAGCATTGAGAATATTTTGGCGTTTGGTTTTATTTCCGTTGGACAGGATGTCAAGTTTTTTTTCGGCCTCCTTCCTCTTGCTGGTGCCTGCAGAGGGGCAGGGGTTGTGCCATACAGGGAGGCTCCACTGCTGGGCCGCTTTGCGAATATATTGTTTTTCTATTAAAAGCAAGGGCCGGATAAGGGTTACCTTCCCCTGAAAAAAAATTTCCTTGGCTGATAACCCCGCCATTCTTGCGCTTTGAGTCAGGTTCATGAAGAGTGTGGCCGCCATATCTTCGATGTTGTGCCCTAAAGCCAAGTGGGTGAGGTTGTATTTCCTGCACAATTCAAAGAGTATTTTTTTTCGGTTCCAGGAGCACAGAAAGCAGGGAGACTTGTATTGGTCCTCCCTGTGGGCGTAGAGTCCTATTTGGGTTAGCTGAATGTGTGCAGGTTGGGGGTTGTGCCGCAGCCATTTTAAAAGCGGCAGGTGGCTGTCAGGATCAAATCCCGGATTAACGTGCAGCAAAAAGATTTCAAAAGGAAACGGGATGATCCTTTGCCGTAACAATAACACCTGGGTTAAAACCCAGCTGTCTTCCCCGCCGGACAGGGCGATGCCCACCCGGGCGCCGGGATGCAACATGTCTGTTTTTTGCATGAGCTTTCCCGCCCTACCCACGCAGAGCTTTTGAGCGAAGTTGAGTTTTTTTCTGAATCCCATGGAAGTATTTTTTATTTGCGGTTGACAGATTAAAAAATCAAACTATACAAAAATATGATGTTTAACAACCTTGTAGATCTTCCCACCCGGGTTTGAATCAACACAATATAAGTTTTAGGGCCGGATAAGTCCGGTCCTTGTTGTTTTTTAAATTTTGGGTTCACTATGGTGAATAGTTGCTAGTTGAAAACAGCCATAGGTTTTTATTGCTTGACCCAACATGATGTTTTGAGTTAAAAAATAAGGTTTTGGTAAACTTATTCAGGGTGCCCTGAAACATATAATCTAGTAAAAGAGGTAGATCATGGCCAGAATTACAGTTGAAGACTGCTTGGAGCAGGTGAACAATCGTTTCTTAGTGGTTCATATGGCAGTGAACAGGATTAGACAGTACCGGGAAGATTATAAACCCCTGGTGGAGAGCAAAAACAAGGAAATCGTTACCAGCCTCAGGGAGATTGCCGCAGGTAAAGTCATGCCTGCCCAATCCATTCAAAAAGCAGGAATTAAGGTCGAGTAGATATGTCTGAAAAAAGGGACTATTACGAAGTACTGGGAGTATCCAGGGACGCCAGCTCGGATGAGATAAAGAAGGCTTACCGCAAGCTGGCTTTTAAATACCATCCGGACCGCAATCCTGAGGATCCTGACGCAGAAGCCTATTTCAAGGAGGCCTCTGAAGCCTACGAGGTTCTCAGTGATCCTGAAAAGCGTCAAAGATACGATCATATGGGCCACGCTGCCATGAATGGGAACGATTTTCATGGATTCGGTGGCACCGAGGATATTTTTGACTCTTTTGCAGATATTTTTGGAGATTTTTTCGGTTTCGGGGGGCGCAGGTCCGGACCGAGAGCTAGAGCCGGCGCGGACTTGCGTTACAATCTGACAATTACCTTCCGGGAGGCTGCCAAAGGCACTGAAGTTGATCTGGAGCTTCCCAAAAGGGAGAAATGCGACCGGTGTGACTCCAAAGGTTCCGAGCCGGGACACTCATCCCAGTCTTGTTCCCATTGCGGAGGGAGCGGGCAAGTTCACCGTACCCAGGGATTTTTCCGGGTTTCCATGCCTTGTTCCGTCTGTCATGGACAGGGGGTGGTTATCACACACCCCTGCAAGAAGTGTAGAGGCAAGGGGGTAGTTCAGGTCAATAAACAGGTTAAGGTTAGGGTTCCAGCAGGTGTGGACAATGGCAGCAGATTACGTTTGCGCGGGGAGGGAGAGCCAGGCGAATTTGGAGGTCCCCCCGGAGATCTGTATGTTGTGATTTTTGTGGAAGAGGATGATACCTTCAGGAGACAGGGCCAGGATCTGATTACCGAGATAGATATTTCCTTTACCCAGGCTGCCCTGGGAGACAAAGTGGAAGTACCCACCCTGGATGATCCCGTATCCATGGAGATACCCAAGGGAACCCAAAGCGGCAAAGTGTTTCAGCTCAACGGTCTGGGGTTGCCATATCCTGGAGGAAATCAGCGCGGGGATCTACTGGTTCAGGTCCAGGTCAAGACACCTACCAAGCTCACTAAGAGACAGGAAGAGCTGCTTAAGGAATTTGAAAATCTCGAACGGGAAAAATCCGGGCAAAAATTCAAGCGTTTCTTTCAGAAGGTGATGGGGGAGTAAGTGCCTATGGCGGACAAGCTTACCCATGTGGATGAACAGGGCCAAGTAAGCATGGTGGATGTAGGTTCCAAGCAGGAGAGCGAACGAAAAGCGGTAGTCAGGAGCACAGTTCGCCTTTCCCCCAAAACCCTGTCCCTTTTGCAGGAGCAAGCCCTGCCCAAGGGCGATGTCCTTGCCACTGCCAAACTGGCTGGGATCATGGCAGCCAAGAAAACCAGTGACCTAATTCCTTTGTGCCATCCTCTTTTCCTCAGCTACATAGATGTTGTTTTCCAGGTCCAAGAAACCGAGGGAATAATAGTAGTGGAGGCGGAAGCACGCACCACTGCTGCTACCGGTGTGGAAATGGAAGCCCTGGTAGCCGCTCAGACCGCTTCCATGACTATCTATGATATGTGCAAGGCAGTACAAAAGGATATTGTCCTGGAAGAGTGCCGCCTGATACGTAAAAGCGGTGGAAGAAGCGGAGATTACAAGGCTTGAATCCTACCAGGTCCGGCGCACTTTTACCCCTTTGCTGTGCATGTATTCTTTTATCTCGGGGATGGTGAATTCCCCGTAATGCACTATGGAGGCAATGAGTGCAGCCGAGGCCCGTCCCATGGTCACGGCCTGGATCATGTGATCCGGGCTGCCCGCTCCACCGGAAGCGATTACCGGAATACGCACGTTTTGCGCAATCAGGCTGGTTAACTGGATTTCGTAGCCATCCTTGGTTCCGTCGGCATCTATGGAGTTGAGGCATATCTCCCCTGCACCCAGGCTTTCCACTTCCTTGGCCCACCACAGGGCATCCATGTTCATGCGCTTTCTTCCCCCGTGGATAACTATTTCATATCCGGAAGGAATGGCCGGGCTAGGGTGTACTCTGAGAACATCCATCCCCACCACAATGCATTGGGAGCCAAAGGCCTCCGCTCCCTGGGAAATTATATCCGGCTTCTTGACTGCTGCCGAATTTACCGAAACCTTTTCCGCTCCAGCCAAAAGCACGGAGCGCATGTCTTCCAGATTGGAAATTCCTCCTCCCACGGAGAAAGGGATAAAAATGGTCTCAGCAACTTTTTCCACCACTTGGAGAAAGATGCCCCGGGCTTCAGCTGAGGCGGTGATGTCGTAAAAAACGATTTCATCCGCACCCTGCTGGTAATAGAGTTTTGCCGTTTCCACCGGGTCTCCGATTTCCACGTTTTCTTTGAACTTGACACCCTTGGTCAATCGCCCGTCTCGGACGTCCAAGCAGGGTATGATCCTTTTGCTAAGCATGGTCCTGCTCCAGACAATAGCGGTAGAAATTGTTCAGTATTTTCAGCCCAGGGCGGCCGCTTTTTTCGGGATGAAACTGCATGGCCCAAAGCCCTGTCCGCCCGAATACCGAGGTGAATGTAGTCCCGTAATGCGTGGTGCCCAGAACATAATCCGGGTCAGGCACCGGGTAATAGCTGTGTACGAAATAGAACTCAGCATCTTCTGGCACATCTTGGAAAAGTAAACACTGCTGCTTTTGATATACACTGTTCCATCCCATATGCGGGATGTTTATGGGGTCGTTCATTTCATCGTGTAGATCAGGATGGAAGCGCTCGCACTTTCCGGGCACAATGTTCAGGGTGCGAGTATTGTTTTCAGCGCTTGCTTCCAAAAGTATCTGGCATCCTAGGCAAATACCCAGCATGGGTTTTCCCGCGGATATCAAGGAAACAAGTACTTGATCCAAGCCGGTGGAAAGGAGATGGCTCATGGCTGATCCAGCCGCTCCCACACCCGGGAAGATAATTCCCTGGGATGCATAGAGAGCATCTGGGTCCGCGGTTATCTGGCAAGGGATTTTTTCATGGTTCAGGGCCCGTTGGACACTGGTCAGGTTGCCTGCTTCATAGTTCAAAATAGCAATCACGGTATACTCCGGTTAGTGGATTGATTTTCTAGGGTTGCGGCTTGGTGTTGCCTGCAGAATCTGTCTTGCATCCTTTTTTTGATCTGGAGGTAACCGTTCTGCCCCAGGAGGGAACCAGTGAGTCCTCCATGAAGAGTTATTTCGGATAGATAATAGTTTTGCTCCGAGTCCGTCAATATATCCAGCAGGGCATAAGGGAAATCCCCCCTGCGCATGATTTCCAGGCAGAACTCCTTCAATGGGGACGTCAGCTCCACTGGTCTGGATGTTGCGTTTTGGGCCAAGTTTTTGCGGAAGCTGTAGTAATTTATTCGCTCGTAAGCCTCGCAGTGATCGTCTGTCATGATTACCCGGAAGTCCCGGACCTCAGAGAGAAAGGGCTGTATTACCAAGGGGTAGGGCAGGGCATTAATGGCGTTTAAGTTTTGCAGTTCCTCCAGGGAGGACCAGCGGCTAAGCCCCATGCCCAGGTGTTTACGGTCCTGTTTGCAGATTATCTGTCCGTGGTTGCTGTATCTGGTTAGGTTTCGGCATAAATCCTGACCGCGATAAGCCACAAACGTATCCGGAATCATGTACGGACCTAGAACTTCGGCCTGCAAAATCTTGGAGCGGCTGAGGAACTGGGATAGCAAGGAAGGAAAAAAAAGCACCTGCCTGTGTAATAGATCCACTGCCTTGAGCTCTTCTCCGGGACGAAAGCTTAGCTCCCCTACAAAAGCATCTCCTGGACCAAGTTGATGATAGAATTCTCTCAATTCTCTCAGGGAACGAATAATCATTTATACTCCAGGGAAGTCAGCAAGGCTGGGCATGATATAGTTACAGCTAATCTTTGTTGCGAAATTCTTGGATTTTTTTGCGGATTCTTTCCTTGTTTTTCTCGATATCCTCGGGGTCGATCCCCATTTTCTGGGCGTATTGGTTTAGCCGGGTTTCCATTTCCGGCAATTTGGATTCCAATTTCTTCTTGCCGGTCTGCATGGATTTTTTTAGGTTTTCAAAAAGTTTTTCCCTGGAAGTGCCGGACATGATAGACTCCTTGCAAGTATGATTAATCCCTGTCTTGGGAGGTTGTGGGCATTACCCTGATGACTCTCAATCGGATCCGAAAAAAAGGTCAGCTTATTTTCATACATTTTAAACTGGTATCCATTCCGGGGTCAATATTATTTTGCTGTTAATGCATGTTTGTTCTAGCAAAAAGCAAGAATTTAGCTATGATGGTCGCAAAAGCATTTTTGCAGCCCGTAGTAATTGATGAAAAAAATACAGTAGGAATTGATCAGGAAGATAATTTGACATTTTGATTCTACGAAGTTAATAGATAATAGTTAAGACATTAGCCGGTTTATATTTTTGCGAATGAAAAGCGCAATTACTGGTAAGTTTGCCTGCCTGAGCACCCCTGTTCAAGTTGCATTGATTCCAGGGGTATTCTTCCCTACCTACTGATGAAATGGATCCAGGCAGATATGCTATCTTTGATAGGCAGGGGTGGAGCTATTCTGAGCGCCCTGGCACGTGAGGTAGGGGTGTAAAATTAAAGGAGGAATTTTATATGGAAAGTCCTTTTTCCGAGTTGCAACTCTTTATCACCGGGCCCACATACGTCCGGCCAGAAGTGCGTCAAGCAGGGCTTTGGCCGGAATTCGGGCACCGGGATGCTGAAAACCGCAAGCGATTCGAGCCGTTAATCGAAAACCTTAAGGCCCTAGCCCAGGTACCAGAAGACTACCACGTTATTATTTTCAATGGCAGCGGCACTACTGCCATGGATGCCTCCATCAGGTCCTTGGTGGCTGAGGACGAAACCGTTCTCAATGTTTCAGTGGGGGCCTTCGGGGATTTGTACCACAAATTGGCGGTATCCAACGGCAAACAAGGGGTGCAGCTTAAATTCAATCCTGGAGAGAGTATTGAGTTGTCCCGTCTGGAGGAGGCTTTGAAGGAACATAAGCCAGCTGTGGTCTCCTTGACCCACAATGAAACCTCCACTGGCGTGGTCAACGATATCCAAAACGCTTGCCGGGTTATCCATGAGCACGGGGCTTTGGCTTTAGTGGATGGGATCAGTATTTTTGGCGGGGCCCCAAGTGAGATAGGCCAAACCAGATGCGCCATGTATTGCACTTCCACTCAGAAAAGCCTAGGCCTGCCAGCTGGCTTCGGCATTGCTTTTGTGGCTCCCGAGGCCATGAAAAAGGCAGAAAAGGTTACCTCCAGGGGATATATTTCCGACATCCTGGCGCAAGCCCCCCGGGCCAGCAAGTATCAAACCCTGACCACTCCCAATTGTACTTTGGCCAATCAAGCTTATTTGCAAATGGATTACATTGTAAATCAGGAGGGGGTGCAAAACCGTTTCGATAGACATACCAAGATGCGGGATGAGGTCCATGCTTTTGTTCAGGATTTAACCGGGTATGAGCTTTTTGCTCCCCAAGGATATCGTTCACCTACTGTGACCACTATCAAGGTCCCAGACAAAGTCAGTGCTGCCCAGCTCAAGGAGATTAAGGAAAACTTGCGTACTCAAGGCTACCTTTTCGATCCCGGCTATGGCAAACTGAACGATGCCCTGGAAGAAGCAGGCGCAAGGCCTGTATTTCGTATTGGGCATATGGGGGATATAAACATGGATATGCTGCAGCAATACCTAAGAGCCCTTAAAGGGGTGCTGCCAGAATAATTTTCAAACAGTGCTCCTGCAGCCCTTGATAAGTGAGCTTAGGGCCTAGTTTTAAATCTGATCTTAAAAAAGGAGAATAAGTATTATGCAAATACTTGCAAACGATGGTTTGGCAGAACAGGCAGTAAAGTTTCTGCATAAGGAAGGCTACAGTGTGGATACCGAAAAACGCAGTTATGAGGATCTCCTTAAAGAGCTTCCCCATTATGATGCCTTGTTGGTGCGCAGTGCCACCAAGGTTACTCGGGAGCTGATAGAGGCCGCTACCACCAAGACCGGGAAGCTGAAGATCATCGGGCGCGGCGGCGTAGGCACAGACAATATCGACCTGGAAGCAGCCAAAGAACGGGGTGTGGTGGTGAAGTTCGCACCTTACGGCAACATGAACGCAACTGCTGAACACGTCATAGGTCTTATGTTCGCCATTGCCCGAAAAGTACCTTTTGCTCATCGGTCCCTGAAGTCAGGGGTTTGGCACAAGAAGCCGTTTCAGGGAGTGGAACTTGCCAATCAGACCCTGGGCCTTCTGGGTTGCGGTCGCATTGGACAGGCAGTGGCCAAAAAGGCCAGGGATTTGGACATGAAGGTAGTGGGATACGATCCGCATCCCTGGCTGGAGTCTGAAGTGGATTACCTGGATTCCGTAGAAGAGGTCCTAGAGACATCTGATTTTGTAAGTATCCACACAGGGGGCAAGGCTACACTGATCCGGGCTCCGGAGCTGGAAAAAATGAAGTCCAGCGCTTTTCTCATTAACGCTTCCAGAGGGGTCAACGTGGAGGAAGATGCCCTGTACAATGCCCTCAAGAACGGCCAGATCGCTGGAGCTGCCCTGGATTGTTATGAAAATGAGCCCAAGAACGAAGGCGAAGCATTTACCAGCAAGCTCATAGAACTGGACAATATTGTCCTCAGTGCCCACTTGGGGGCCTCTACCGCAAATGCTGCCCGCAAGACAAGCATGGAGATTGCTAGGATGGTTTCCAAGTACCTTAAGTACGGGGACTTCGAACAATCCGTTAATGTGGGACAAACCGTTGTGGACGAGGGGCTGGATTTGTATACCGTGTTTATTACCCATGAGGACAAGCCCGGTATGTTCGGAAAGTTTGGCACGGCTTTCGGTGAGTTGGGTGTTAATATTCAGGAAAACAAGTCCAGGCGTTTGGATGGTAAGGCGCAAACGGTATATACTATCCAAACAAAGCCCACGCCTGAAATGAGGGATAAGCTCCTGGAGATAGAAGGCGTGGAGAGAGTGGTTTTTTAGTTGCAGCCGAAATAATAGCCTGAACAGGAAGCCGGGGAATGATGAGCAAAGCCTTCCCCGGCTTTTTTTCGTTCTGCAGGAAGAGTTGAGTCCGACAGTGAGCAGAACCGGGGCTCGAGGAATATCCCGGATTATTATGTGAATGGGCTAAGTAGAGTGCCGGGGCAGAAGCCCAGGTCCTTTTTACTTTTTTGATATGAGGGCGTTAGATGCTCTTTACGGATGGATACGACGGATTAACGACTTTTATAAAGAATAAACCCGGAAAAGATAAGGGCCACGGGTAGGGCTATGAACAAGCCGCCCACCAATCCACCCACAATGCAAAGAATCAATCCAGTTTTGCCGTGCTTGGGCATTTCATAAACCTTGCCCAATACATAAGGAAGCAAGCCGCAACCTATTCCGATAATTAGGCTGACCATCACGAATTCAAGTATAGTGGGATCGGATAACATTAACGTGGCCTCCTGGCTGATGTTTGGGCTTAGGACGGTCCTGGCAATGAGCGGTTGCTATTGGACATAGGGTTTGTTTTTTTACGTTTGGATTTGTTGCAGAATAAACAAGGATGTGTGCACGCGAACAGTAAATATTCACGCTGCAGACACACGAGTCTACCTATTTATGCCGGGTCGAGAGCCTGTACAGGCTTCTGGTCCCAGGGCTATTCCATACGGTAGTGTTTTTTTACTGCCTGGTTGATCTTCCAGGTGCAGGACATGCCCTCAGGGAATGTGACCAGATCTCCGGCTTGGATCAGAACCGGCTGGCCTCCTTCAGGGGTGACCTCCACTGCGCCTTGTACAATATAGCAGGTTTCCTGCTGGTCATAATGCCAGGGAAACTGGGACTCAGAGGCTTCCCACGTGGGCCAGCTTTTGACTCCCAAATTATCCAGTTCTTCCTGAGAGGGGTTCCTCTTGATTTTGATTTCCTGCATGCGAGCCTCCCATCCAAAGGGTTGGTGTCTATTTGATCTGGGGCATCAAAGCCCATTTAATATGCCACTTTTGTTCCTCTAGCTCAAGACAGACTATGCCAGCGTTCTGGAATTTTATGACCCGATTGTCTGGATTTTGGGCTACCAATTGGTTGGTTAAGCGTTCCAAAAAAGGCAGGTGCCCCACAAGCATATATTGATCCAGCTCCGGGCATTTTGGGGCCCAGACGAGAATATCATCCACTGGTCCCAATTCTTCGCCTACCTGGATGTCCTGAGGGGGCTGCAAGGCTTCAGCCATGATTTCAGCGGTTTGCTGAGCCCTTTTTTTCCCGCTATGTATGATGCCCCGAAGCGGGATACTATAGTTTCGGGCGGTTTCGGCAATGCGCCTTACATCTGCCTCCCCTGCCGAGGATAAGGATCGTTCGGGATCCTCGTCCTTGGGTTTACTTATCCCGTGTTGCACCAGATAAATCTGCATAATTCCTCCTGGGGCTTTTTAAAAAATGTTCCCAGTAAAAGCCTGTCCAAAATATATTTAGTCAAGGGGACGAGTATGTGTCAAGCAGGAAAGATGTTGCCTGATCCCTTCTTGACATTCGTCCCGGTATGTTTTGGAATAAAACACATTAACACTTGTATAATGAAACTTATTATCCAGAGGTCCGAGAATTCTGCAAACTAGCCTACGTCGCTCACACAGTTTAAGCCCAGTTTGCAGAACCCTCGGGCCTCGAGTACGAGTTGCTGCCATAATAGTAAGGCAGTTTATAGAGCCATGGTTAAAGAACCAAGTGTGGTTGTAGTTATGGAGAGTGCTTTGCATTTAACGTCTTACCAGGAATTTGCACTGGGCGCCTTAAGGTTTCCAGAGCCGCAAGGAATTATGAACAGGGCTTATGTCCCGGAACATTCGCTCTGGTTCATGAGAGCCATGTCCAGTGGAGAGCCTTTCTTGCTCCGGGATTATTTGTTTTTTACCGGTCAGGACTGGCTAATGGCTATAGGTTACCCCCTGAGCGGGGAATACAGAAAGAACGAATTTGAACAGGCCCTGCAGGAGTCCATGCAGCGGGTGAAGCCTGTCCATGTATGGGCAGTTAGTCCCGAGTTACCACCTTCCTGGGCTAAATGGAGAATAGATGCGGATAAATATTACGTTTTATCCACTCAAAGCAGAGTACATCCCCGCCTTTTGAACCTGGCCAAGCGGGCTGAGGAGAGTTTGAGGGTGGAGGAGGGCAGGGTGTTCACCTCTTCCCACCAGGACTTGTGGGACGAGTTTGTCCAGGCAAGGGATCTACCTCCTCAGGTGTATTCCATGTATGAGCGGACCCAGCCTGTTTTGGCAGGTGTTCAGGATTTGATCCTGCTCAATGCATGGGATCAAAACGATAACCTGGCTGCTTGCCTACTTTTGGATACAGGCCCGGAACGTTTTGTGAGTTACTTGATCGGGGCTCACTCCCGCAAGCATCATACCCCTTATGCCACAGATCTCTTGTTTCGGGAAATGCTGGCCCTTGCCCAGAGGAAGGGAAAAGAATTCATTCACTTAGGTCAGGGGGTTAATCCGGGAATAAAACATTTCAAGGTAAAATGGGGCGGCAAGCCTGAATGGTCATACGATCTGGCTGTGTGGACCCAACAGAAAAGCACCAGGGTTTGGGGCGGCTGGGCACAGGTCTCACAAGAGCCAAGCCTCCTTCTGGAAGATAAGTGGAAGATCTTTAGAGAATTGCCGGAACAGCACAAGCTGTCCATGATCTGGGAATTGGAAAAAAATGGTCGCCGCAGCTGGATAATAGGCGCAGCTCATTTTTGTCGCTACAGTTTCAGAATTCATTTGTACCGATTGTATCGGGATGTTGATATGGTGCTTTGCGAGGGACCCTTGGACCGGGGTAGCATGGATTTTATTGCGGATGTGGGCAAAAATCCTACTCAGGACTCCCCCCGCCTGGCACCTCATTTGAGCCACTCTGAAATACAGGTGTTGGAGAATGTGGTCTGCGGAACGCCTGGTTTTATGGATAAAATACTCGGCCGGCAGAGGTCCAGAAACGTGGATGTGTATTACTACCTGGCTTATACTCGGCACTGGCTGGCTTTTTTTACATTGTGGTCCGAGTTTTTGAAGCGCCAGGGATGGGAGCAATCCGTGGATTTGGAGGCCTGGAACGCTGCCCATAATCTGGGCAAATACGTTTTGGGCATGGAGACCATCCCAGAACAGCTGAGGACCATGGAAAGCATCCCGGTTCAGAGGGTGATCCATTTTTTGCGCAATTGCCAGAGTTGGGAGCAGCTAATCAAAAAGAATGAGAAAAGCTACCTCAAGGGAGATTTGGACGGGTTGATGCAAAGTATTTCCGAGTTTCCCTCCCGTACGGAATCTGTCATTGATCACCGGGACGAGCGTTTTTTACACCGCATGCTTCCATACTTGGAACAGGGTAGATGTGCGGTTTTTGTAGGAACTGCCCATATGCACAACCTGCGCTATATGTTGAAGGAAGCGGGATTCAATGTCAGGCTGGCTAGATAGTTCGCGAGCGTGAACTTAAGGTTCTTGCCGCCTTTAAAATTTGACAGGCTCGGGGTACGCAGCAGTCGATATACGGGTGTCCGTCTTGGTCGCCGATAAGAACAGTTTGCATTCCCAGATCTTTGGCTGTTTTCAGGTTGTCCGGCAGATCATCCACCATGACGCATTGCCAGGCCTGTAGATTCAGGTGTTTTAAAATCTTGACATAAGGTTCCTGGTAGGGCTTGGGCTGGTAATCCGCAATGCGGATATCGAAAATATCCTGAAACAGGTCTTGTAAATCCAAAAGCCCCAAGACATTCCTGGCGTGCTCTTGGGAGGCGTTGGTAAAAATGAACTTATCCGCCTGCAATTGACTCAAGGTTTGTCTGAGCTTGGGGTTGGGCTTCAAAATCCCGGCTAGATCCAGGTCATGGACTTCTCTTAAAAAATCTTCCGGATCTATGCCGTGATGAAGCATAAGTCCTTTCAGCGTTACCCCGTACAGGTTCCAGTAATATCGCCGCAACTCGTCAACTTCTTCTTGGGGCATTCCCAATTTCCTGGACATATACGCATTGATCCTGGCATCGATAATGGGGAAAATATTCAGTTCCTGGGAATAAAGGGTGTTGTCCAGGTCGAAAATGAAAGCTTGCATAGCAAAGGCCCCTTTTTTGGATTTTCCAGGAATATACTAAGTCAATCCTGCTCAACTGTCCACCGGCTAGAATGAGATTTTGTTTTTCAGGCAGGCAGCCGCAGGTTCCGAAATCCTGGAATAACTACAACGAAACTTATTATCCTAAGGTCCGAGAATTCTGCAAACAGGCCGTCGCTCACACAGATTACTCCCAGTTTGCAGAACCCTCGGACCTCGAGTAAGAGTTGCTGCCATAATAGTAAGGCTGTTTACAGAGCCAAGTTTCGTTGTTGTTAAGCTCTTGAAGCCCAAATATTAGCTTATAGGGGGTGTTGAATTTTTTTCTTGGTAAGATATGGTGAATAGTTTAGGTCAAAAGTGGTGAGTAGTTGCCTTTTCTTCAGGATTTGACCGGTTTTTTCTTTTGGATTAGTCTGTTTCTTGAGCTTGTGGCGCTCTTTATCTTGAAGCACTCAGCACCCAAACTGGAAGTATGCAGACTTATGCAGTAGTCTCTCGAAATTTTGCCGGGATAAGTCTTATGCGGGCAATAGTACTATAAAGTAGGTTAGGGCCTCAATTGCGCTGAGGTCTCGGTTCTGCAAACCCAGTACTAGGTGGAACGCAGTGAAATTACTATACATCTTTTGGGCTCTGGCTGCAGGGGCCATGATGCCCGTGCAGGCCGGAGTGAACGCCCTGCTTGGCGCACAGGTCAAAAGCCCGATTCTGGCTGCCACGGTATCCTTTTCTGTAGGGGCAGTATTCTTGATACTGATTTGTATTTTGTTGCGTATACCTGTGCCCGAGGTTTCGGCATGGGGGAAATTGCCCTTGTGGATGTGGACCGGTGGATTGCTGGGGGCCTTTTTTGTCACCACCACCGTCATACTGGCTCCTAAGCTTGGGGCGGTAGTTTTGCTGGCTTCCCTGGTTACCGCTCAGATGAGCGCTTCTATTATCCTGGATCATTTTGGTTTGATCGGCTATCCTGAGCAACCTGTCAACTTGGGCAGATTATTGGGTGTAGCGTTCTTGGTGCTGGGAGTGATTTTGGTTCAGAGATATTGATTGCTTGGAGATTCCTCTCCCTAATTATGCCTAAAGCCCCCCTTTTTTTCATTTCCAGGCTTATCCCGGGGTTAGGGAAGACGACCCGGAAAAGCCCTTGTAAATCAGGTTTTTGCAGTCACATCAGGTAAGTCAGTAATGGATCAAGAACAGAAACAAAAACTCATGGACCGGACTGAGAAGCTGCGCCGGGAAATCAATTACCACAATTACCGCTATTATGTATTGGATGATCCCTTGATCAGCGATGCTGAATACGATGGTCTCCTGGCTGAATTAAAGGATCTGGAGGAGAAATATCCCTGGTTGGATCATCCGGCATCTCCTACCAAGAAAGTAGGTGCCCCACCTGCTCAATCCTTTGCTCACATGGAGCATACCCTGCCCATGTATAGCCTGGAGAACTGCTTTTCCCTTCAGGAAGTCCGAGAGTTCTTAAGCCGGGTCCACAGACAGGTTCCGGACGCAGATCCTTTCTACTGGGTGGAGCCCAAGCTGGATGGTTTGGCTGTTGAGGTGATTTACGAACATGGGGTGTATAAAGCCGCCAGCACCAGGGGGGATGGTTTTGTCGGGGAAGAGGTTACAGCCAATGTTCGCACTATAAAAAATCTCCCCTTGCTTCTTTTTCAGGAGGAAAATCCCCCGGAATATCTGGAAGTGAGGGGGGAAGTAGTTATTCCCAAGAAGGATTTTATCAGATTGAACGATCAAAAGGCCCAGCAAGGGGAGAAAACTTTTGCCAATCCCAGAAATGCTGCCGCCGGCTCCGTGCGCCAATTGGATCCCAGCATTACAGCTGCCAGGCCTTTGTATTTTTTTGCTTACGGTACAGGATGGGTGCGTTTTGGGTTCTCTTCCGCCTGGAGAACCCAGGAGGAGATTTTTCTCAGGCTTAGGAATCTGGGGGTGCCCACGGTACAGGGAGGCAGGATATGCAGGGATGCGGAAGAGATAGATGCGTATTATCAGCAAAGTTTGCAAGACAGGGAGCAAACCGATTTTGAGGTGGATGGCCTGGTGATCAAGGTTAATGAGCTGAGCTTGCAGGAGCGCCTGGGATATACTGCTCGGGCTCCCAGGTGGGCTTTGGCATTAAAATTTCCCGCCTTGCAGGGCGAAACCAAGCTCAAGGATATCCAGGTTCAAGTGGGGCGTACCGGAGCCTTGACCCCGGTGGCCATATTGGAGCCTGTACACATTGGAGGGGTCCTGGTTTCCAGGGCGAGTCTGCATAATGAAAAGGAAATCCAGGCCAAGGATCTAAAGATCGGGGACACGGTTTTAGTTCAGCGGGCCGGGGATGTTATCCCGGAAGTGTTAAGACCTGTAAAAGAAAAGCGCCAGGGAACAGAAAAAGAATTTGTTTTTCCGGAACACTGTCCCGCCTGCAACAACCCTGTCGTTCGTCTCAATCAGGAAGTGGCCTTGCGTTGCCTGAATCTTTCCTGTCCTGCACGATTGGAGCAGGATCTTATCTATTTCGTGAGCAAACAGGGTTTGGATATCGAGGGGTTGGGCAACAAATGGATAAGGAATCTGGTTCACCAGGGAATTTTACGTACCCCAGCGGATATTTTTCGTTTGCGCCAGGAGGATCTTTTGCCTTTGGAGCGGATGGGAAAAAAGCTTGCCCAAAACATTCTGGATTCCATTGAGCAGGCTAAACAAAAGGCTACTCTTCCCAAACTAATTGCAGCTCTAGGGATAAGGCACGTGGGTTCAGAAACCGCCAAGAGGCTGGCAGAAAGGTTCCCTAGCCTGGACGACTTGATGCTAGCGGATCAGGAGAGTCTGCAGCAAATAGAGGATGTAGGTCCGGAAGTAGCCTCTTCCATAGTCCAGTTCTTTAGTAATCCGGACAATAGAAAAATGTTACGTGAGTTCAAGGAACTGGGCCTCTGGCCGGTGCACCAGTTGGAGGCTGCAACCCAGGCACCCTTAAAAGGCCAAAAAGTCCTTTTTACAGGAGGGCTGAGCAACCTGAGCCGGGAGCAGGCCCGGGAAAAGGTAGAGCATTTGGGAGGCAAGGTAGCAGGTTCTGTTTCCAGGAATGTGGATCTGGTAGTAGTAGGTGAAAATCCCGGCACCAAGCTGGACAAGGCCAAGGAGTTGGGACTCAGGGTCATGGGGGAAGACGAGTTTTTGGATTTGCTCAGGGACAAGGCTTGAGGTTGCAACTATTCACCATATTTAACCCTAAATATTCACCGGATCTTTTTGCGTGCATTTGCCGTGAGGCTCGAAGCTCAAAAAGATTTGGTGAATAGTTACTTGAGGTTTTCCATATCTTGCCGTTTTTTGATTTTTTAGGTATCAGATTAGTCTTTTGATTGCGTGGCTTAAGGCATAGGCCGCAAAGATTTCTAGGAGGTAGTTATGCAGACCAAGGTAATAGTTATGGGCGCCCAGGGTCGCATGGGGAATACCATCGCCCGGCTGGCCCAGGAAGATTCCCAACTGGAACTGGCAGGAGTGGTGGAAAAAGAGGACAGGCTTGCCGGGCTGGAGAGCTGGCAGTGCCAGGCGGGCAGCGATTTGAAACCGATCTTGGAAAGTAACAATGATGGGGTGGTTATTGATTTCACCTTTCCTGAGACCAGCATGGACACTGCCAGAAAATGTTCCCAGACCGGAGGCGCGGCTGTCATTGGTACCACTGGGTTTTCGTCTGAGCAACTGCAGGAATTGGAGAAACTGGCCCAAAATACTAGGCTATTCTGGGCCCCGAACATGAGCGTAGGGATAAATGTCCTGATCCAGTTGCTTCCGGAGTTGCTAAAGTGTTTAGGGGATAAGTATGATGTGGAAATCATGGAGATGCATCACAGGTTTAAAAAGGATGCTCCCTCCGGGACAGCTGTGAAATTGGCCCAAATCTTGGCTGAAACCCGGGGTCAGGATCTGGACAAGAGTGGGGTGTACGCCAGGCAGGGGATGATTGGAGAGAGAAACCAGGAGGAAATCGGGGTGCAAACCCTCCGAGGCGGGGATGTAGTGGGAGAGCACACATTTTACTTCCTGGGCTTCGGGGAAAGGGTGGAAGTGACCCACAGGGCCCATTCCAGGGAAACCTTTGCCCAGGGAGCCTTGCGGGCTGCCAAGTGGCTCGGGACACAACCTCCTGGCAAGCTATATGCTATGGCGGATATCTTTGCCTGAAGCGGAAATAGGTTGCTTACAGGTTGAAAGGTGCCGGCTTATTGAAAGTTTTCTCGTAACCGGTTGTAACTCTTCACCGGATCTTTTTTGAGAGAGCAGGGAATAATTAGGTAAGGAGAAGGTATGGAACCCAAAGAAACCGTGAAGATGTTTCTTAAAGTTATGGCTGTGCCCATTATAGTGATTATAGTGGTGCTTGTGCTTATTTTTACCAATTAATGATATGGTGAAACTATTTTTGGGAGTCTCCCTCCCCAGCACTGCTTAATCCCTGCGGGCTTCTGTTAGTGGAAGGATTTTTTTGCTTTACTTGGGCGCTGAGAGCAGCGTAGAAAATACAATTATAGGACTGGTCAGGAGGTTGGAGTTGCCCAAAGGATGGAGCTGCAAAAAGTCGGAACAAGAATAATTCAGCAATAAACTAAATCCATAAGTCTTTGTTTTTACTGATTCCTGACTCCTGTCTCCTGACTCCTGCGTCTGCAAAAAAGGACTTTTTGCAGACGCATCCAAAGGGAGCTGATCCTTGGATTTAATCTTGTTTTGTTCCCCCTTTTTTTGGGTTAAGGATTTATTGTTTTTATGTTAAAGTCATTGGGCATGATTTTTTTGCCGTTAGTGGCTTTTTTAGGGGTATTGCTATTCCCGTCTCCAGAAGTGCGTTCCCAGAGCCTGGAACTATCCAGCTTTTACGTGGATACACACCAGGAGTACTTGGCTGCCAGATTTTCAATTAAAGTTGAAAAATTCGAGGAGATCAAGCAGGCCCTGGACAACGGCACCAAAATGACAATGCAGAGCAATCTCACCTTGTACAGAAAAAGGAGCTTAATCTGGGATGAAAAGCTCCATACCAGTACACTCGATATAGAAATGGAAAAGCTCCTCTTGTCCGGGGAATACATGATCAATTATCCGGACAGAGAAACCAGGATCCGGGAACTGGATAAAGAGCAGTTCGTTTCGCTATTTCAGGGGTTGAGTAATGAGCTCGTCCCTTCAGATAGTCTGGATCCGGAAGAGGATTACTATGTTGAGGTGGAGATCAGGTTGAAAACCCGGGATGCACCTCAATGGATCCGAGGAATTCTTTTTTTCTGGTCTTGGGACGCAGCACAGGGTGTAAAATATGAGATGGATCTGTCCATGTGAGCAAAATTCGGATCTTGGCCGCAATCTTGGTAACCCAATCCACGCTGTCCTGCATCAAGATGACTGAAAAAGCTTCAGATACCATAACAGTTTCTGGGCCGGACCCCAAAGAGAGCAGGAAAAGGCGCAGAGAGATTTGTTTGGCCCTGGGTGCAGCGGGGTTGATCGGTGTTTTGACCTGGATTGAACTGCAATTCTTTGGTCTGGATTCCTACCTGTTTTTGGCCTTTTTGAATATCAACCTTATTCTTCTGGTGCTGGTCCTTTTTTTGGTCGGGCGCAACGTGTTCAAGTTGATTATAGAACGCAAGCGCAAAGTCCTGGGATCCAAGCTCAGAACCCGCCTGGTGCTTATTTTTGTGGCCTTGTCCATAGTACCCACTATTTTGATGTTTTTCATAGCGGTTCGTTTTGTTCATACCTCAGTGGATTACTGGTTTCAGGAACAGGTGGGTCATTCCATGGAACAGGCCCTGGAAGTGGGGCAGGTATTTTATTCTTCGGTCAAGACCGGACTGGAGGTGCGCTCGGAAGTGACCCTGGAGCAGATCCGCAGCCAGCGTTTCTTGTGGGGCGGGCAAAGCATGGACAGTTTTTTGCAGGAAAAAAAGGATATTGAACATGATTTGACCCTCATGGGGATAGTGACTCCCTCTCTCCAGGAGCAAAACTGGTACGCGGACGAGGAATGGGAAGACTATTGGCCGGAGATTAAGCAAAACATTCCTTGGGACGAGCTTTTGGAGCGCCCGGAATACTGGACCGGAATGTGGCCCAGCGAGAACTACGGGGATCTGGTGGTTGGGATTACCCCTGTGGACGAGGCCAAAACCGGATTCCTGGTAGTGGGACAAACCTTGGAACCAGGTCTTTTGTCCAGATTGGACGGGATAGTTCAGGGCATAGAAGAGTACCGCAAGATGGAAACCATCAAGGATCCCATGAAATCCGCCTTGTATGCCATCTTAGGGGTTATAACCCTGTTGATCATTTTTGGTTCCACCTGGCTAGGGTTTAAGCTTTCCAGGGAGATATCCGCACCGGTACAGGCTTTGGCAGAGGGTACAGATCGTATCGCCAAAGGAGACATGGCAGTTCGCCTGGATGATCAGTCCGACGACGAGCTGGGGTCATTGGTTCGTTCCTTCAACAAGATGGCCAGGGATCTGGAAAAGAGCCAAAAAAGCCTCACAGAGGTAAACAGACGTCTGGAGCAGCAGAACCAGGAACTGGATGCCCGGGGCAGGTATATGCATGCAGTTCTGGACAACATAACCGCTGGGGTTGTCTCAGTGGATTACGAGGGCCGCATTACCACTGTGAACAAGGCAGCTGAGTATCTTTTGGGCATAGACAGCAAAAAAGTCCTGGGGAAGCATCCTTTGGATCTAGTGGAGGGTGAATACAGGGACTTGGTCCAGGATGTTCTGAATCAGCTCCATGACTTGCCTGAGTCCCAGTGGCAAAGGCAGTTGGATCTGGACGTGCAAGGGAAATTGGTCAAGATTTTGGTCAATGCCGTGATCCTGCACGGGGAACAGGGGGATGAGCACGGGATAGTGGCTGTTTTTGAGGACATTACCGAGCTGGACAAGATGCAAAGGCTCTCGGCCTGGAGGGAGGTGGCCAGGCGCATAGCCCATGAAATCAAGAATCCCTTGACCCCTATCAAGCTTTCCGCGGAGCGCCTGGAAAAGAAGTTCAGCCACAAAGTCGGTGATGAGTCCTTTGTGCAAAGCACTCAATTGATCATCAGGCAAGTGGAGAACCTGCAGCAGATGGTTCAGGAATTCTCCTCCTTTGCCAAGTTGCCTGAGGTCAGGCCCAGGCCGGATGATCTGAACCACCTGTTGCAGGAATTGGTGGCCATGTTCGAGCAAAGCCACAGGCATATCCGCTGGGAATTGACTGTGGCAGAAGAGGTTCCCGAATTCAACTTTGACCGGGATGCATTGAAAAGGGTTTTTATGAACATCCTAGTAAATGCTGCCGAGGCCCTTGAAGGTTTTTCCCAGGCCCAGGTAGAAATCGATCTGGATTATGATCCGCAATTAAAGAGGGTCTTTGTCCAGATTGCAGATAATGGTCCCGGCTTGGGTTCCGTGGAAAGGGCCAAAATGTTCGAACCCTATTATTCCAGCAAGAAGGAGGGTACCGGCCTAGGGCTAGCCATTGCCAAGACCATTGTTTCCGATCATGGCGGTTACGTTCGGGTTAAAAGCAATCAGCCACAAGGTACCATATTCGTGGTGGAATTGCCGGTTCGCAGCAGACAAAGCGTAAGCATCACCTGAACTCATGGAGAATTGATCGCATGTCCAGCCCAGAGAAACAGAGGATTCTGGTGGTGGAGCCGGATCCAGGCATTGGCGAAGAAGTGGTAACCCATTTGGAGTCCTGGGATATGGAACCCGTGTGGGTACAGACCCATTTCCGGGCTTTGAGCCAATTGGAGGAAAACGATTTTTCTTTGGTTGTGGTATCCATAGAGGACACCGGCATAGATGGCTTGGAGTTTTGCCGTATTTTACGCCAAAGACAACGACAGTACCGGTTGGATTATGTCTACCTTATTTTGCTGGGCAGAAGTTGGCACCGGGTAAGTATCTGCGAGAGCCGGGTGGATGCAGACGATTTTATTATTCATCCCTTTCTGGATTGTGAGCTCAAGTGGCGGGTTGCTACGGGACTGCAGCGTTTCCTGGAGCACGTGAAAAATCAAAGGATAGCTCAGCTGGATCCAAGAACAGGGGTCCTAAACGAAAAGGGCCTGTCCAGGGTACTGTATCAGGAAGTGAACCGCATCGGGCGCAAACAAGGACGACTTTCAGTGGCAGTTCTTGATTTCAAGAACCGGGATTGGATGGAAGTCAGCCTGGGAGAAACCTTAACCAGATGGGCCAAGGATGAAGTTCTTATAAGCATAAAAGATCTTTTGCGCAACTATGATCAAGTGGGCAGGACCAAGCAGGACAAGATATGCATTGTTTCCGGTGACAACTCTCTGGACGGTATAAAGGACATGCTGAGACGGGTGCTGTCCAGCCTGGATAGTGGAGAGCTCCAAGATGGAGTGGTAAACAACGTGGATATTGCCTTGGGGGGAAATTTTCTGAGCTTGCAAGTGGAAACCTCTTACGGGGGAAGCAGGGCATGCGCAGAGCATCTATTCAGTTGGGTTACCTCCCAGGACGCGGTATCGGACGTGATCAGCGGGCAATCAGGAACCCTGAATGAAGACGGTGTTCATCCTGAATCTGATGGGGTAAGTATCCAGGATTTGACTTCCTGGGGAGAGTAAAACCGTTTATGCGCATTATTGCCGGGGAATACCGGGGCAGGAGGCTTAAAACCGGCAGCGGGCCGGGTTATCGCCCGGCGACTGGCAAGGTTAGGGAAGCCCTGTTTTCCATTTTGGAATCCAGACAGTTGTTCTGGCCCGACACCAGGGTTCTGGATCTTTTTGCAGGCAGCGGGTCCCTGGGGATGGAGGCCTTGAGCAGGGGGGCCCAGGAAGCGGTGTTCGTAGACCAGAGCTCTTATGCAATTAAGATGATCAAGGAAAATATGGGCAGGTTGGATATTCCCAGGGAACGGGCTAGGGTAAAGAGGCAGAAAGTGGGAAGCTTTTTGGAAAAAGGAACCGATTCCGGTTTTGATTTGGTGTTTATCGATCCGCCTTACCGCAAGGATATGTTTCAGGCGGTGCTTCCCAAGGTTTTTAGCATGGGGTGGCTCCCGAGAGAGGGATTGCTATGCGCAGAGGTGGAAAGAAACATTGAATTGGATCCAAACGATTATCAGGAGCTTAGGTTGTTGAAGGACAGGAATTTTGGACAAACAAGGATACTGCTTTGGATAAGAACAAATTGATCGCGGTTTATCCCGGTACTTTCGATCCCTTGACTAACGGTCATTTAAGCGTGGTCAAGAGAGGGTTGGATATATTTGACGAGATTGTCGTGGCTGTAGCCTTGCATACGCCCAAGACACCGTTGTTTTCATTGCAGGAAAGGGTGGATATGGCGGACGAGGCCTTTGCTGACAATCCCAGGGTATGGGCGGAGTCCTTTGAAGGGCTTTTAATAGATTATGCCCGCAGCAAGCAAGCCAAGGCCATTCTTAGGGGGATGCGAGCCGTGGCAGACTTTGAGCACGAGTTTCAAATGGCCTTAATGAATCGCCGTTTGGACCGGGGAATTCAAACCATTTTCCTGATGACGGATTACAAATGGCTTTATACCAGTTCCACCCTGATCAAGGACGTAGCTCGTCTAGGTGGGGATATCCAGGGGCTGGTTCCGGAAAATATCCGCAAGGAGCTGTATAAGAAGTTTGAACTGGGGCAGTAAGCTGTTTTCAGGCGGTAGGGTGCATGTCCACTACATTGAAATCTCTGCCCAGGATAGTCTGCATTCTGGGGCCTACTGGAAGCGGCAAAAACGATTTGGCCTTGGCCCTGGCAGATTTTTTTAGGATCCAGATAGTTAACTTTGATTCCAGGCAGGTTTACAAGGACTTGGAAGTGGTGACTGCTCAGCCCACCCGGGAAGAGCAGGAGAAATGCCCACACCACCTATACGGTTTTCTGGACCCTTCCCGGGAAATCAACGCAGGCACATTCGTGACGTGGGCGAAAGATAGCATAGCCTGGGCAGGCAAAAATGATCGGGTTCCTGTCTTGGTGGGGGGGACGGGATTGTATTTACAATCCCTTATCTACGGGCTGGCCCCTATTCCTGCTGTTTCGGAATCCATTCGCGAGCAGGTGTTGAAACGTTGCCGGGAGCTGGGTCCGGAGGTTCTGCACCGGGAGCTGCAAGGGATCGACCCGGAGTATGCCGCCAAGATCAGCAGCCGGGACAAACAAAGGGTCACTCGGGCTTGGGAGGTTTATTTGTCCAGTGGCAGAACCTTGTCCCAGTGGCACAAGGACCATGATCCTTGTCCCGCTTTCCGGGTCCTCAAATTGGGAGTATATCTGCCTCAGGAGGAGCTAAAGGTTAACCTGGAAAAAAGAATAAAGAGAATGATCCAGAAAGGGGCGGTTCAGGAGGTGCGACAGGTCTGGAGGAAAAATTCTTTTTGCAGGGATTTGCCGGGACTTGCCGGGATTGGATGTCCGGAGATCCTGGATTATTTGGAAGGCAAGTTGGGTTTTGAACGGTGCCTCCAGAATTGGTATAGAAACACCAGGAAATATGCCAAGAGGCAGCTGACATGGTTTCGAAAGGAACCGGACGTGCATTGGGTGTTGCCGTATCAGGTGCTTGAAGCCAAGGAGCTTATACAAGATTATTTATCCAGTTGAAAAATATAAAAGATGGAGTAGACTTAGTTAGAATGTTTAGTGGTTCCCGAATGGGCATGTTCATTTAGGGCTCTTGAGAGTTAAAAGTAAAAAGTAAAAGATTCACCCGGTTAAACCACGCTTAAGCGTGACTGCCGGAGGCAGTGTTTAACTGGGTAAAAAGTAAGAGAAGAAAATCAGTACGTTAAGCTAGAGATGTTAAGGACATAGAGAAGGCTAAAAATTCGCAATAAAAACAAGGGTTTGCCAAAGAACTTTTGACTCTCTACTTAGGGCTATTTTATACTCTCAAATAGGATATAGTGTATGTATAATGTTATTTATCCGGTACTCCTGGTGCTGATCCTGTTTTTGTTGCCATCCTTAGCTTGGGGGGAGGAGGGCTATAAGAACCTGGAAGCAGGCCTTGAGCCTTATATCCAGCAGGTTGACGGTGGCAAGGGCACGATCAATTGGACAGAAGGTCGGATTTATGCTGTAGGGTCATCCCGGATTCCTGAAAATATTCATCAAGACCAGGAACTCTCTTTGAAGATAGCCGAGCGGGAGGCCCTGCTTCAGGCCCGGAAAAAACTGCGGGAAATCCTTCTTGATATTGAAGTGAATCCCGCGGGCAACTTACGGAATACGATCCGGGAAAATCCCCAAGCCCAAGAAGGATTTCGAACCCTTGTACAGCATTCCCTGGTGTGGGATACGGTTTATTATCACCATCCCCGGAATAATGTTGAGGTTCATGTTTACCTGGATTTGTGGGATAAAAGCATTCGCAGCTTGTTGCCGGACAGGGTTTTTGTATCTTGGGATCAGGGTAGAGATGGGCTGCCGGTGCGGCATATTCTGGGAGGGTGCAGGATCTATCTGGATGCGAGAGAATCCGGGCTAAAGCCAGTTTTAGTGCCGGTAATCCTGGACGATGAGGGCAATATTCTTTTCCGTGCCTCGATTTTGGGGCCCGAGCCCAGGGAAAGTCAAAGTAGAGTGGGTTATACCCGGGTGGATAAAGAGGGACAGGTTACCAGGCGATATGAGTTGGGACCTCAAGGATTCAGTATTGAGGCCCAAGACAGTCAAGATTCCACCGGGAACAAGATTGTGCTTTCCCAGGAGGAAAGCGAAAGATTGCAAGAGTTCCTGGAGCAGTATTCTGTTCAGGAGTGCCCCATTTTGATAATAATGAATGATGATCAATAAGAGCTAGACCAAGCGAATATTTTTAATATGTTAAGTACATACTCTACCATTTTCAAGACGTTGTTTTTTTTGGCTTTGTTTTGGGTTTTAACTCTGTCTCAGGCCTTGGCCTGGCAACAGGTGCAAGTGGAAGTGCTTCTGGAGGAGGATGATTCTTTTCGAGAGATGCATCAAAAGGCTGAAAGAAAGGCCTTTGAACGGGCAGTGCTCCAGGAAGCCCTTCGCATTGTGCCTGGGGAGTTAAAAAAGGACAGACAGAAAGCTCTAGGAGAACACTTGGAATGGCGGGTGGATGATTTGGTTTTGGGGTACCGCATATATTCCAGGGAGGAAATTGAGGATCGGCTAGTTCTGGATATGGGGGTGAACCTGGATACTGGGGCCTTAAGGGAGATATTGCAGAGAAAGGGTGTGTATTATACCAGCATCGAGCCCTGGAGATACGATTTGCATACCCGAGGCGCAGACCCTGGGGATTTTCATCTTTTACAGCATTTGCAAAAGGTTACCGGCACCCGGGTGGATAGCACAGCTGATACTTCTGTAGAGCTGCAAAGGATTTCTCCAGGAGAGTGGAGCGGCAAAATCGAGCATGAACAAAAGGGAATCATGCACACTGCCTCGGGCATGAGCATGAACCAGGTGTGGATGGATCTGTGGGCCTATTTTTTCACCCGGCCCAGTATTCTGGCCGAGCTTACCATGGACTTGGAGCTGACTACTAGTGGCTGGGGGACCACGGATGCAGTGATGTACTTTGACAACATGCTCATGTCTTGGGAGGAAGAGGTGGAATCCGGAAATATTGAGCATGTTTATACCGATGTCCCATCTCTTAAGGCAACATGGCAACTTACCACACTCAATCCAGATTCACTTATGGAAAGATTGCAAGGTTATTTATCTCCTAGAGGAATCGCTTTCCGGATTAATGAAAACCATCAACAGGACTAGATAAATTTTGCAAAACAATCCCAATGCCTCTCTCCATCATAATTCCAGATGGACTGTACCCAATATCCTGACCATGGTCAGGATTGTTCTGGTGCCTGCTTTTGTGGGCGCTTTTATCGAGCAGGCTTACACCCTGGCTTTTTGTCTTTTTGTGATTGCCGGGATCACGGACGGCTTGGACGGATACCTGGCCAGGACTCTTAGGCAGAGATCCAGATTTGGTGCCTTGATAGATCCTTTGGCAGACAAGCTTTTGGTTTTAACCGCGTTTTTCTGTCTAGCTTACCTGGATTGGATTCCGCTCTGGCTCTTTGCCCTGGTAATAGGCAGGGAACTGCTCATCGTTTGCGGATTTTTAATATTGCGCATGGCCCGTGGGGACGTTCACAGCAAGATCGTGGCCACTTGGGATAGCAAGCTGAACACCCTGGCTCAGATGCTGCTGATTTTAGTGGTCATGGCTGCTCAGGTCTTGGATGTACCGGTTCTGTTCACCTTTGGGGAAGGCTTGGTTTATGTGGTAGGTGGTTTGGCTCTGTTTTCAGGCGGACATTATATTGTACTGGGCCTGAGGGTACTGCTTTCCCGAGACAAATAACCCCTGACCTCACCGTCCATCTATATGCAAAGCATTATTGAGCTTATCTGAAACACAACAAGCTCATCATGGTTTACAGCAAAGTGCACCGATGGATTATGTCCTGTATGTGCCAGGGGTTATGCCGTAGATTAATTGGCTTCTTCTTTGTCTGCTTTCTTTTCTTTTCCTCGCTCCGAACTGGGAGTGGCATCGATTTCTTCCGGTTCTACGGTGGCCTTTTTGAAGTTCTTGATGGCATTGCCCATGCCCGAACCGATTTCCGGGAGTTTGTGGGCGCCGAAGATTACTAGGATTATCACCATGACAATGAGCAATTCCGTCATTCCGATACCAAACATGTGCATTTCCTCCGGGAGTTAGGTTTAATAAAAGATATACACCTCCGAGGAGAGGCGGTCAAGATTCTTCTGCGATTTGATTTCATCAGGGTTGCACTTTGTTGGGAGCGGAGATAGAAAGCCCTGGGAAGCGCTGGGGGTTTTTAGTGTTAGTTTAGCTGAAATATTATCTGTAGGGTGAAAAGATTTTGGGAGTTACAATATGGAAAGGGTTCTCATTATTGGCTGGGGATATCCGGCTTTCAAGGCAGCTCAAACAGTGCAGGAATTGAAGCCGGGAACGGATTTGTTATGGTTGGTGGAGTACGATGATCCAAAATATCCTTTGGAAATGTTGGAGTTGCTTTTGCAAACCGGGTCCAGTCCCGGAGAGTGGTCCAAGCTCAGGGCCAAGGTCAAGATAGAGTTCGAAAGGAAGTTATCCAGTTTAAAATTGGCCCCTACCAAGGCCAAGAAGATCCGTTTGGATTCCCGGGCCAGGGAGGTGTCGTTTTTAACCAATGCCGGGCATACGACCTATACTTTTGACCGGGCCTTTGTTTTTCCGGAACCTGCTTACTCTGCTCCGGAATACGCTCCAGCCGAAGCAATGTTATGGCCAGAAAGCTCAAGTGCTGAGCATTTTATCCGGAACTGGGGACAAATTAGATTTCCTGTAGTGGCAGGAGACGATTGGTCCCTTGTACAGGCCCTTCTCTCCGGAGGGAAAGAATTCACCTGGATTAGAAACCACACCGGGTTTTGTAGTCAATTGCAACTCTTTCTGGATAAATACCTTGAGTCTTGCGGGGTAGAAGTTGTTCCAGCCAAAAACGAACAGGAACTAAAGAGACAAGCCAGTGCCCATTCTACTGAGGGAAAATGGGTGTTTTGTTCCGCTACTCCGGTCTTGGACCAGGAAAAGCTAGTTTCTATGGGATGTCAGGAGCTTACTGGGATATTGGAGAAGAAACCGGTGCTGGCTCAGGATAACTTGGTTTTGGTGGCACCGTATGCGGATCCAGGTTCCTGGGCCCTGGGGACCAGTTTCGATTGGAACCTCTTGAATGTCATGTTTTCGGTACGTCTGGAGCTGGGCGAGGCAAGCAGGAGAGTTCCGGTTAAGAGAATGTGGACCTGGAAACTCAAAGATATGTATTTAGGCAAAGTCGGCACCGATGTCCAGGAGAGCAGTCAGATGGGGTGGAACCCGGAGTGGGTTGTTCTGAGCGATCAGGAGACGCCTTGGTCAGCTCAGGGATTTATATTGAAGCTGGTAGTGGATAAAAATACCCGGACCATATTGGGCATGCAAAGTATGGGCAGGCATGCTGCCCAGTGGTTGGAGTTGGCAGGAATGCTCCTTTCAAAACAAGCCCAGATAGATGACATTTTGGAGCAGGAATTCAGCTCCCATTCCTGGGGGATTCACCCTGTTAAGCGTTGCGCCTCCATGTTAAAAAACAAATTGGATTCCAGGATTCTAGGGATAAGCCCAGAGGAGTTTCAGGAGTCCATTAGGCAGGGTGCTGAGTTCTTTCTCATGGATGTCCGCAGTTGGGAGGAATATAGCAGGTCCAGAATACCAGGGGCAGAAAATATTCCCTTTACGGAACTCAAAAACAGGATCAACGAGATACCTAGATTCGTGCCCCTGGTAATCTATTCCAGGTGTTCGGGCCGGGCCTACGATGCTGCCAGATTGCTCAAGAGCCAAGGGGCCAAGCAATTATACGTGGTGGACGGTGGAATTGATCTTTGGCCTTGGGGCTTGGACGAAGCACCTGCTTCCCAAAAGGCCAAGGTCCCTTCTTTCTCTTGCGGATGCTGACCAACTTGGTGTTTTGAACGGGATTTGTATGGGCAAGATAAAGTTTTTGCCAGGGTATAATTGTGCTTATTATAGTTTTGGGCATTGTTTGTATGAAGAGCATTTGAATCCCGGGTATCAAGACAAATGGCAATGTAGGGTTCTTGCTATACTAGAGAATGATTATGACAGCCTCATGCATCAGGCAGAAAAATTTGATCTAAGCTTTCACCAATTTGAAAGCATTTGGGAAAAAAGATTTCGGAGGCATGGTTCGTGGGAGGATCTATGCAGGTCATATATCCCCGGGGATATCGAGGATGATCGCTGCATTTACCTTTGCGGCAATGCCTGTATCTTGATGACACCTGATTGTCCAGGTGTTTGCAGGGTATTTAAGCCGCAGGGGGAAAAAGATATTGAGACTTGAAAAGGTTTTGCCTATAAAAGGCTTCTGAAGGCAAAACTGTTTACCACGTTTACCTGAAGGCCTTGATTTTTGGCACCGAATAGCGCAACAGCGTTTCAGCAAGGAGTATAAATGCAAAATCCCTGGAATATAATACATTTCCCATTCATGCATCCGGAGTTTGTCCCTTCTGATGTCAGGAAGCTGGCCTGGTTCTTGAATCCCGGTTTGGAAGCTGGATCCGAGTTTTGCTACACACCTGAAGCTTTGGTCCTAGATCCCAAACAAGCCAAGTCGTTTTTGGAATATTCCCAGCAGTTTGGGGAACAATTTTCCAGGCCCTCAGAAATAGCTTATTTCGGGGCCCAGCAGATGGAGGACTTTTACTCCCATACCGCCCTGGCCATACGAAGTGAGCTATCCCATTATGATCAGCAGGATTTGGAAAAAGAGGACACTCAGGACTATTTACAAGCCCAGCAGCTTTTGCTTTTGGACTTCTCTTTGGAAGAAAGGATAATTGAGCTTCAGGGTATAGATGAGGAGCTGCAACAGCATTGGTCCCAGTTTGATAAGGATTTGGGGATTGACGAGGAAGAGGAAAGGTTTTGGGCCCCGGACCGGGAAGCTATAATCTCCAGGCTGGAATTTGCACACATGTCCAAGTTACTATGGGCCTTTGGTCTTTACCTGCCCCGCGAGGGATGTTTGTTGGTCCACGAAGACGAGGTGTGCAGCGAATTGGAAGAATTGGGAGTTACTTGGGAGCCTGAAGAGTTTAGCTCCTTTTTTTCCCTGTCTTTGCCCAATCGCAAGTTATATTCCGCTAGGCTGGATCCTGCTAGGCTGAAGCTGAAACATAATCTTTCCGACGAAATACCCATATTGCGGGTAGGTCAAGAATCCCAAGGCACGAAATAGATATTTCCAGTTTTAGAGGAGAGTGTTTCAAAACTGTTATAGGCAGTAAGGGAAATCATTTTTTTCCTGGCAATGTAAGGAGGAAGCATGGGCAAGGGAAGCATCGGCCACAAAATCAAAAAGTTCAGGGAGCTAGAGGATATAACACTTTCAGATTTGGCCAAGCGCAGCGGTTTGGACCAGGAGTTTATCCAGTCCGTGGAAGAAGAAGAAGTGTATCCCTCTTTGGGGCCTCTGCTTAAAATTTCACGGGGGTTGGGAACCAGGCTGGGAACCTTTCTGGACGATACTGTTACCCAGGATCCTGTGATTGTTAGAAAGCAGGATAGGCAAGAAGAGCTCACCATGCTCAAGGGTAAGGATAAACCTGTATCCTTGCGCTTTTATTCCTTGGGCAAAGGCAAAAGCGATCGGAGCATGGAGCCTTTTTTTGTCCAGGTGTTTCCGGAGCCGGACCAGGAAAAAAAGCTTTCCTCGCATGAGGGGGAGGAATTTATAGTAGTGGTTTCCGGGGAGGTTGAGCTGCTTTATGGGCAGGAAAAGTATATTTTAAAGGCAGGGGACAGTGTATATTACAACTCCATTGTTCCCCATCACGTATCTTCTATAGGCGAGGATCCGGCTGAAATTTATGCTGTACTCTACTTTCCGGAGTAAATCCAAGGCAAAGAATTAGTGGAGCAAGGTTGATGTGGGAGAATTATTTGCGGGAGATCACCTTGGGAGACCTTTTGGACGAAGCCGTTCAAAACTATCCTGATAATGAAGCGGTTGTTTATGTGGATCGGGATTTTAGACTAACGTATCAGGAATTTTCTCATGTAGTGGATCAAATGGCCAAAGGGCTTATGTCTTTGGGAGTGCAGAAAGGGGAAAAGGTTGCCATTTGGGCCTCCAACGTTCCCCATTGGGTGGCTATTCAGTTTGCCACCGCCAAGATCGGTGCAATCCTGCTTACAGTAAACACCTATTATAGAAAGCATGAACTGGCTTATGTGCTCCAACAATCCGAGGCCGAGAATATATTTATTATCGATGGGTTCCAGGACACGGATTACATCCAGACCATGTACGATCTGGTCCCGGAATTGCGCACCCAGCCCCGGGGATATTTAAACAGCCACGATTTTCCTTATTTAAAAAGGGTGTTTTTTCTGGGTCAGGAGAAACATCGCGGCATGTACTCCCTCCCCGAGCTCTTGGCCTTGGGTGGCTTGACTAGCCAGAATCAATACGAGGCCAGGCAGGCTGAGCTAAGTGCCCACGATGTGGTCAACATGCAGTATACTTCAGGTACCACCGGTTTCCCCAAGGGGGTGATGCTTACCCATTACAATATTGCAAACAACGGCTATTGGATCGGTGAAAACCAAAAACTCTCGCCCCAGGACCGAATGTGTCTGCCGGTGCCTCTTTTTCATTGCTTTGGCTGTGTTTTGGGGGTGTTGGCAGCTGTAAGTCATGCCAGCACCATGGTGATCCTGGAAAGATTCGATCCCTTGCTGGCCATGACCGCTGTGGAATCCGAGAGGTGCACTGCACTGTACGGTGTGCCCACCATGTTTATCGCCATACTGGAACACCGAATGTTTGCCAAATTCGATTACAGCTCCCTTCGCACGGGCATCATGGCCGGATCCCCATGTCCCGTGAGGGTTATGCGCCAAGTAATAGACAAGATGAATATGGGGGAAGTTACCATTTGTTATGGCCTCACCGAGGCCTCACCCGTTATTACCCAGACCCGTACCCAGGACAATTTGCGCAAGAAAACAGAAACCGTGGGCAGGCCCCTCCCTAAAATCGAGGTAAAACTAGTGGATCCAGATACCAACCAGGAAGTTGATACCGGAGAGCAGGGCGAGATCTGTTGCCGGGGATACAATGTAATGCGGGGCTATTACCGGATGCCCGAGGAAACCAGCAAGACCATAGAACCGGACGGTTGGCTGCATTCTGGGGACTTGGGGGTCATGGACCAGGAAGGTTATTTAAGCATTACAGGCCGGCTCAAGGATATGATCATCCGGGGCGGGGAGAATATTTATCCCAGGGAAATCGAGGAGTTTTTGTACTCCTTGGAAGGTATCAGGGACGTGCAGGTAGTGGGGGTGCCCAGCAACAAGTACGGGGAGGAAGTTGGGGCCTTTATCATTCTCAAGGATGGTTACGATTACGCTCCGGAAGATATTAGGTATCACTGCAGGGGGAATATCGCCAGGTATAAAATTCCCAAGTATATTGCCTTTGTTAAGGAATATCCCATGACTGCAAGTGGGAAGGTTCAAAAATACAAGTTGCGGGAGATGGCCAAGGAATTTTTCTCAGAAGTTTGATTCCGGAAAAATGAAACCGTGCACTATATATTTACGGACAAATTGTCATTTGGTGTTAATGCCAGTATATAGCGGTCATTTGCACCTTTTTTAATTCTTGAGGGTTAATACTACAACGAAACTTGGCTCTGTAACCATGGCTCTATAAACAGTTTTACTATTATGGCAGCTACTCTTTCCCTGGGTCCGAGGGTTCTGCAAACTGGGCGTAAACTGTGTAAGCGACGTAGGCCTGTTTGCAGAACCCTCGGACCTCTGGACAATAAGTTTCGTTATAGTATTAAAAGTAAAGGTAAAAAGTAAGATTAGAAAATCAGTACGTTAAGCTAGAGGTGTTAAAGGCATAGAGAATATTGAGAACTCTCAATAAAAACAAGAGGTTGTCAAAGAATTTTTGACTCTCGAGTTTAGTTGCTAATAGTTGAGATCAAAAAAAGTAAAAAAAGATCACAGGAGTGCTCTTGTTTGTTTGTAATCCGCTTTTGAATTCTTTGGACCTGTCAAGGCTAAAGACTGTTATTTTCGATTGTGACGGGGTTCTTTTTGACTCCAGGGACGTAAATATCAGGTTTTATAACCGGATTAAGGACTATTTCGGGCTGGATCCCATGAGCAGGGAGGAAGAGGAATACGTGCACATGCATTCGGTGCGGGATTCCCTGGAGTATATCCTGCCCCAGCAATACCACTCCCGACTACCGGAAGTTCGGGAACATATAAAATACAGCGAAATGTTGCCCTATATGCGCATGGAGGACGGGGTTTCTCATTTGTTGGAGCTTTTGCTTCAAAAGAGGGTCCGGATGGCCATTAATACTAATCGCAGCACCACCATGAATCTCTTGCTGCAGAGATTCGGACTACAGGATTATTTTTGGCCGGTGATCACCGCTGGTCATGTGAGCCGTCCCAAGCCGCATCCGGAAAGCTTGCATAAAATAATGGAACTATGCGGCTTGCATCCGGAAGAGACGGTTTTTATCGGGGATTCAGTGGTGGATCAGGAGACAGCCTTAGGGGCGGGAGTATCTTTTTGGGGCTATAAAAACGAGTATCTGAAAGGGGATATGTTTATCCCGGATTTTTGGACCCTAAGGGAATTTCTCGCCAGGAAGCTGTAAGAGTATAACCTGAATCAGTTATGCATAATAAATAATAGCAAGACGATACAGTTATGGTTCTGTACATTCATGGGTTCAGAAGTTAGTTTAGGGAATAGGTCCAACAAGAGGTATATCCATATTCCGGGTTAATCCGGATGTGATTTTAAGGGGGGATTGATGAATGTGCTAGGGAATTTTTTAATGGCTGTGATAAGCGTTTTCGATACTTTGCTGCACCTGTATTTTTGGGTTATTATTATCTCTGCCGTGTTGACCTGGGTTAATCCCGATCCGTACAATCCCATTGTCAGGGTTCTGCGCAACTTGACCGAACCTGTGCTGTACCGGGTCAGGAATTGGTTCCCTTTTGTGAATGTGGGAGGCATAGATTTATCTCCCATAGTGGTATTAGTGGGTATAAAGTTTGTTCAAATGTTCGTGATCCAGTCCCTGTATCAGGCGGTGGCAGGGATATGATTTAGCTCGCTGCCTCTTTTTTTATGTCAGGAATTGTAACGGTTAGTAGGGCTGATAAAGGTTTTTGCCCCGCCAAGGAAGGTAGAAAATATGGAACTTACAAAAGTTGATATTCTAAACAAGAAATTCTCCACCACGATTTGGGGTTACAAGAAGCGGGACGTGGAAACGTTCATGCAGGAGATAGCCGATCAGGTAGGAGGATTGGCTGAGAGAAATTCCGAGCTGGAGCAGCACATCAAGCATCTTGAAGAGAAGTTGAAGGAGCACAAGGACAGGGAGGAGGTCCTGCAAAATACCTTGATCACCACCCAGAAAATGACCGAGGACATAAAGGCCAATGCCAACAAGCAGGCCAAGGTGATTGTCCAGGAGGCCCAGAGCAAGGCAGAGGATATACTGAGGCAGGCACACAAGAGGTTGGCTCAGATCCACGAGGATATATCCGAGCTAAAAAAACAGCGGGCGCATTTTGAAATGAAGTTAAGATCCATGATAGAATCCCAGTTAAAGCTTTTGAATTCGCACGATGAGGAAGAATCCTATGTCGAGGAGGCGGAATCCAAGCTGAAGTTTTTGCAAAAGTCTTGATTTGGGATGGATCCCTTGTTTTTTCCAGGCATCACATATACAAATAATTACATGCCATGCATTTCTACCAGGAATTGGAGTCTGGCATATGGCGGCTCAGGGTGCTGGTGCAACCTGGATCCAAAAAATGTGCCATATCCGGAGTTTACGGAGATCGGGTCAAGGTATTGATTCAGGCCCCGCCAGTGGATGGCAAGGCAAACAAGGCCTTGTGCAGTTATTTATCCCGATGTTTGGGTATTAAAAAAACTCAGGTCCAGATTGAAAAAGGGTTTAAAAACAGGCGCAAGGATTTGATTCTTTATCAAATATCACAGGCGGCTATTGAGGGTTTGATTTGGAAATAAGCCTATTCTAGCCAAGGAGGTAGCCATGGAGCAATACGAGTTGGAGCTGCTTGAAAAATTCAGCGAGCAGGATGATGAACTCAAGAAGTTGTGGGAGGAGCATAACAGGTATGAAAAACAGCTGGAAAGGTATGAGAACAAACAGTTTCTCACCCCTAGCGAAGAGCTGGAAGTAAAGGATTTGAAAAAGAAGAAACTGGCAGGAAAAACCAGGATACTGGCTAAGTTGGATAATTATAAATCCAAGGAGGAGAAATAAAATGGAGCTCACAGGAGCTCAGATCCTGCTGGAGAGTTTAAAGCAGGAGGGCGTAAAAGACATTTTTGGTTATCCCGGCGGGGCGGTTATAGATATTTTTGACGAACTGCCCAAACATCCCGTAAATCACTACCTGGTACGGCACGAGCAGGGGGCGGTACATGCAGCGGACGGTTATGCCAGATCCACGGGCAAAGTTGGGGTCTGTCTGGCAACTTCCGGACCAGGGGCCACCAATACTGTTACCGGCATAGCTACTGCCTACATGGACTCCATCCCGATAGTGGTTTTTACCGGGCAGGTTCCTACCGCATTAATCGGCAATGATGCCTTTCAGGAAGTGGATATTGTAGGTATTACCAGGCCCTGCACCAAACACAACTATTTGGTCAAAAGCATCAAGGATTTGGCCAGAACTGTGAAGGAGGCCTTTTACATAGCCTCCACAGGCAGGCCGGGTCCGGTATTGGTGGACTTGCCCAAGGACGTGATGCAGGCCAGAACCGAATTCGAATATCCCAAGACTGTCAGTTTGCGCAGCTATAACCCCAATTACACCCCGAACCGAAAGCAGGTAAAAAAAGCTGCCAAGCTTATTTCCAAGGCGGAAAAGCCCATGATCTATTCCGGAGGCGGCGTGGTTTCTTCCGAAGCCGGGGAAGTTATGACCAGGTTGGCGCGCAGATTTTCCCTGCCTGTGACTTCCACTATGATGGGGCTAGGGGCCTTTCCTGGGAACGATCCCCTGTGGCTGGGCATGCTGGGAATGCACGGGACCTATGCCGCAAATATGGCCGTGAACAATGCAGACGTCTTGATTTCCATCGGGGCCCGCTTCGACGACCGGGTGACAGGCAAGGTAAGCACTTTTGCCCCCAAGGCCAAGATCATTCATGTGGATATCGATCCCACCTCCATCCGCAAGAATGTAAATGTCCATATCCCGATCGTCTCGGATTGTTTAAATGCCTTAACCGCCTTGGAAGAGGAACTGGAAGAGATCCAGGATGTAAGCTGGGAAGAAAAACATGCTTCCTGGATAAACACAGTCCAGAAATGGTCCCAGGAACAGCCGGTCAAGTACGAACCTTCAAAAGAGGGGGGCAAGATCAAGCCCCAATTCGTTATAGAAAAGCTGTACCAGATTACCAAGGGCGAGGCTATCATAGCCACTGAGGTGGGCCAGAATCAAATGTGGGCAGCCCAGTTCTATAATTTTCATCATCCTCGCTCGTGGCTTAGTTCCGGGGGGTTGGGAACCATGGGGTATGGATTTCCGGCTGCCATTGGGGCCAAGGTGGCCAACCCGGACAAGTTGGTCATAGATGTAGCCGGGGATGGTTCCATACAGATGAACATTCAGGAGATGGCTACCGCGGTTTGCTACAATCTCCCGGTAAAAATAGTGATCTTGAACAATAGTTATCTGGGCATGGTTCGGCAGTGGCAGGAGCTTTTCTACAATAGAAACTATTGCGCCACGTGCCTGGATGTTGCCCCGGATTTCGTGAAATTGGCAGAGGCGTATGGTGCGGAAGGTTTCCTGGTGGAACAAGCAAGCGATGTGGAGCCGGTTTTGACCAAGGCTTTTGCCTCGCCCAAAACCAGTATAGTCAATATTCTGGTGGAATCCGAGGAGAACGTTTATCCCATGGTCCCAGCTGGTGCTTCATTAACCGAAATGCTTCTGGTCTAGGAGGCTGGCTATGCGACATGTATTATCCGTGCTAGTGGAAAATGAGCCTGGAGTGCTTTCCCGGGTAGCCGGTCTTTTCAGCGGCCGGGGTTTCAATATCGACACCTTGAACGTCGGACCTACCTTGGAAAAGGGCGTCTCCCTGATGACTATAAGTACTCATGGGGACGAACAGATAATAGAACAGATAATCAAGCAGTTGCGCAAGGTGATAACTGTAATCAAGGTGGTGGATTTATCCAATACCAAGTCCGTGGAAAGGGAAATGGTGTTGATAAAGGTTAACGCCTCAGGCGGTGATCGGGCAGAAATTCTGAGAATCGTGGACATCTTCAGATGTAAGGTAGTGGATGTGAGCTCCGATGAAATGACCCTGGAGGTAACCGGAGATCAGGGCAAAATCAATGCTATAGTCCACATGCTGCAACCCTTCGGGATCAAGGAGTTCGCTCGAACCGGGACAGTGGCCTTGCGCCGGAGCATGCAGTCCTAGCTAATAGCAAAATGTTAAAGTGTTAAACGCCAATCCAAGCAAGGAGTGACAATGAAGGTATATTACGAGAATGATTCCGATTTTTCAATTTTGAAAGACAAGACCATCGCGGTAATCGGTTATGGAAGCCAAGGACACGCCCATGCTCAGAATCTCAGGGATTCCGGCTTGAATGTAGTGGTAGGACAGAGGCCTGGCGGGGCTAACTGGGATTTGGCCAAAAAACACGGTTTTGAACCGGTATCTGCGGATGAAGCCACTAAGCAGGCTGATTTGATCCAGATCCTGGTCCCGGACCAACATCAGCCCGTGGTCTTTGCAAACGATGTCCTTCCGCAGTTAAGTTCAGGCAAGACCTTGGTATTCAGCCACGGATTCAATATCCATTACGGGCAGATAGTTCCTCCCAAGGATGTAGACGTGGTCATGGTGGCCCCGAAGGGACCGGGGCATCTGGTGCGGCGCGAGTACGAACGGGGAGGCAGCGTGCCCGCCTTGGCTGCAGTGGAGCAGGATTATACCGGCCAGGCCTGGGACAAGGCCTTGGCTTATGCCAAGGGGATTGGCGCCACTAGGTCCGGAGTTATTCAGACCACCTTTGCCGAGGAGACCGAAACCGACCTTTTCGGGGAGCAAGTAGTTCTGTGCGGCGGGGTCAGCGCCTTGATCCGCTCCAGCTTTGAAACCTTGGTGGAAGCCGGGTATCAGCCGGAGGTGGCTTATTTTGAATGCATGCACGAATTGAAACTAATCGTGGATCTTTTGTATGAAGGCGGCTTTTCCAAAATGCATCACTCCATCAGCGATACTGCTGAATACGGGGATTATACCCGGGGAAAAAGAGTGATAAGCGATCAGGTCAAGCAAGAGATGCAAAACGTGCTAAACGAAATCCAGGACGGCACTTTTGCCAAGGAATGGATTCTGGAGAACAAGGTGGGACAGCCCAGCTTTTTTGCTCAGCGCCGCAAGGCCCATAATCATCAGATTGAAGAGGTGGGCAGCAAGCTAAGAGAAATGATGGGTTGGTTGAACAAATAAGTCTGTAATCCATGGCTTGGGGCCTGCAGAACTCAAGCAGATCCCAGATTAAAGTGACAGGGTGCTGGTAATATGGGGGAGTTCCCAGGCATCCTGTTACTACAATTGAGTTCCCTGATCCCGCGGTATTCTGGGGGGAAGCTGGCCTTGGTTATAAAATCCCTGCAAGGGCACGCCTTCAGAAAACAGACTACTAACATAATTCAAGGTTTAGGTAGGGTTGTCTGTTGGTAACTAGCACCGGATTTTTTAGCGTGTCGCGTATCCGGCTCTCGCTTTTCTAGGCTCGGTTTATTAAGGAATTCCTGGACCCATGCCGGAATCTAATTGGATTTGATTTCTGTATGCATTTCTATGGTTCTTTGTTCAACTAGCTTCGGGACTGCCTTCATAAGCCTCGCCAAAAAAACCGGTGAGCCTCCCGGCTAAAGGACGCTAAAATATCCCTGAATAGTTGCGGGTGTTGTTAAAAGCCCTACATTTTTACTGTACAATATGTCAGAAACAATTACCAAAGAAAGTGCAGGAGAGGAAAACAGATCCTGGAGCAACAGGTACGATTACCTGGTCCAGAGCAAAAATATTAGCAACAAGCAGTTGCAAAAAGCCATCCAGATATCAAAACAGGAGGGATTGGACCCGGACGAAGTATTGCTTCAAAGGTTCGGGATTAACAAGACAGAATTGGGCCGTGCCCTGGAAAAGTACTACGATACCGGTTTCGTTGCCTTTGACCCCTCAATAGAGCCCTCTTTTGATCTTTTGGAGCAAAAGAAGCTGGATCCGGATTTTTTGAAAAGATACAAGTGGGTGCCTCTTAGAAGAGAAGGCACCAGCATCGTGGTCTTGGTGAACAATCCTTATGATCTGGGGCGCTTGGATGAGATAAGGTTCATTTTCGGTACCAGCAATATTGTGGCCAAGGTGGCTACTTCCACGGACATCGATCATTTCATCGATCATTTCCACCAAAGGTTGAAGGCGGAGAGAGAAATTACTTCCCTGAAAGGGGATGAAACGGAACAGGAAGCCCCGGCTCAGGAAAGCGCGGACTATATCGATGAAGGGGAGCTCACCGAGCATGACAGCGAAGTTGTCCGCCTGGTCAATGCTATTTTATTGGAAGCCTGGCGCAAAAAGGCTTCGGATATCCATATTGAGCCCAATATCAGTGCCAGGTATTGCCTGATTCGTTTGCGAGTGGATGGCAGTTGCCACGAATTTCGAAAAATACGCTTGGCTTTGGCAAGGCCCCTGGTATCCAGGATCAAGATTATGTCTCACCTGGATATTGCCGAGAGAAGACTTCCCCAAGACGGTAAGCTCAAAATAAAACTGCCGGAAGTGAGAGAGATCCTGGAATTCAGGGTGGCCACAATCCCTATTGTGGGAGGGCAAGAGGATGTGGTTCTTAGAGTCTTGACCTCGGGCCAGCCCATGACCTTGGAAGATCTCGGACTGAACAGGAACAATCTAAGCGCCTTCCAGCGCATAATTCAAAAGCCATATGGCCTGATTTTGGTGGTAGGGCCCACTGGTTCAGGAAAGACCACCACCTTGCATTCCGCTTTGAGCTACATTAACACCCCGGATAAAAAGGTCTGGACCGCAGAAGATCCGGTAGAGATAAGCCAGGAAGGTTTAAGGCAGGTACAGGTTAACCCCAAGATCGGGCTTACCTTTGCTTATCTATTGCGTTCCTTTTTGCGTGCGGACCCGGATGTGATCATGGTGGGGGAAATGCGGGACCGGGAAACTGCGCACATAGCAATAGAAGCCTCTCTTACCGGACACGTTGTGTTCAGCACCCTGCATACCAATACTGCCCCGGAAACCATTACTAGGCTCCTGGATATGGAGCTGGATCCGTTCAACTTTGCTGATTCCTTACTCTGCGTCCTGGGTCAGAGGCTTATCAAGACCCTTTGTTCCAAGTGCAAGGAGTCTTATAGTCCCAGCAGGGAAGAATTGCAGGAACTGGCAGAGGAGTTTGGCGAGGGTTTTGAGACGTGGCAAAACGAGTATTTCAAGCAGGAGGCCGTTTTGTATAGGGCCAAGGGGTGCAGGTATTGTATGGGTGGATACAAGGGCCGCTTAGGTATTCATGAGTTAATGGTTAGCTCCGAAGGGTTAAAGAGAATGATCAAGTATCGAAAAACCACGGATGAGATTCGGTCCCAGGCTGTGCAGGAGGGCTTGCTTTCCTTGAAACAGGACGGGATCCTCAAGGTGTTGTCCGGTCTGACTGATATTCATCAGGTCCGGGCAGCCACTGGTGCTTGAGGAGGCCTCAAGTCTGAGAAGCAAGAGGGCTGTTATCAATGGGGATGAGGCTTAGCCCTTTCCCTAGAAATACGCACGAGCGGCACTATAATGTTTTCTTAAAGTAGCGGTAATAATGAGCGATCTTCTTTCATTAATCGGAAATACTCCTCTGGTGGAGATCAAGAATCTTTCCCCCAATCCCAGGGTCAAGATCATGGCCAAGCTGGAGATGTTCAACCCCGGGGGTTCAGTCAAGGACCGGGTGGCTCTGGCCATGATCGAGAGGGCTGAGGAATGGGAAGGACTGGGCCGGGATAAAACTGTTATCGAAGCCACCTCAGGTAATACCGGGATAGGCCTGGCCATGGTCTGCGCCTTGAAACAATATCCTATCAAGCTGATCATGCCCGCTTCTGCCTCTGAGGAGCGCAAAATGATCATGCGGGCCTATGGTGCGGAAATAGTACTCACCCCGGGGCATTTGAGCACAGACGGGGCCATAGAGGAAACCTACCGCCTAGCCCGGGAGTACCCGGACCAATACGTCCTTATGGATCAGTTCAATAACCCGGCAAGCATCCAGGCCCATTACCAGCACACCGCCCCTGAGATCTGGAACCAAACCTTGGGACAGGTCACTCATGTAGCTGCCTGCCTGGGAACCACAGGAACCATTATGGGGATCACCAAGTGGATGCGCGAGCAGGACCCCGGGGTAAAATGCATGGGCATAGAGCCCTGTGCCGGGCACAAAATCCAGGGACTGAAAAACATGCAGGAATCCTATCCACCAGGTATTTACAACAAAAAGGCCCTGGACAAGATCGTACACGTCAAGGACGAGGATGCCTGGGCCATGTGCCGGGAATTGGCCCATAAGGAGGGTATCTTGGCCGGCATGAGCTCAGGCGCGGCCATGGCCGGGGCTTATCAGTTAGCCCAGGAAATTGAGGAAGGAGTTTTAGTAACCTTTTTTCCGGATGGAGGCGAGAGGTATCTCAGTACGCCCCTGTACAGTATTCCGGAATTGGAGGGGTTAAAGGTTTTCGACCTTCAGAAGAGGAAAAAGGTAGTGTTGCAGTGTTCCGGACATGAGCCGGGCCTGTTTACCCCGGGGCCCAGATCGGATAGCCTGGAAGATCCGGATTTTTGGCGCAGGGCTGTATTTCTGGATGTGCTGAGCCGCAGGTTAAAGCAGAAAGGCTACGATCCCAAGCCAGTTGTGGCGGTAGCGGATTACGATGACCGTACCTTGGAGGCCATGCGCGAGAAGGGGGTGCAAAGATCCGAATTCAGCCGGAAGGTTATGGCTTCAGTGCAGGACTTGGCCCGGGGAATGAAGCTTGGTCCCAGTTTCTATTTCTATGCAGCGAGCCAGTCCCTGGAAACAGGGATCGAGATCTGCAACAAGCTGCTCTCCACTGGGCTGGCTTATGAAAAGCTACGCTGCGTGTACTTCGATGTGGCCAGGGACAAGGAATACGGTTGCCTGGCTGATATAGATCCGGCAAAGATTATATCCGGCAAGACCGTGGACCTGGAGGACTACGTCAAGGATAGTCCCAGGGATTTTACCCTGTTGAAAAGGGCCAGTCTACAGGATCTGAAAGAGGATAATGTGCTAAAGACCAAGTGGGGGAATGTTCGTCCCTCCTGGTATCTCCAGATGGCTGCCGTGATCGTGGACAAGACGGAGCATCTGGATTTGGTTATGGCAGGTGAGGCCCACTTGTTTCCCCATTTGGATAACCTGTTAAGTGTTTGGAAAGGCTCTTCCCGCATTCGACCCCAATGTTGGATCCTGGCTCAGTCCGTGCATCCCGAAGAAAAGGGAGTAGAGTTGCCCGGGATACGGGAAATGGCCAGAGAAATGGGCAATGTTTCCGCCTTGCGCATGTGGCTTATGTCCGTTTCCTACCATAAACAGCTGCTTTATTCCCGCCACAACCTCAGTATGTGGCTAAAGAACTGGAACCGGCTGCAGGACTTGGCAGGCAAGTTGAAAATTTATGACTATGACCACGAGTCCCGGGAAGATACCCGGGATGAGATTGCTCAAAAGTGTCAGGAACTGGAAAATCATCTGCACAAGTGCGTGGAGGATGATCTTAGCCTATATAGATTCTGGCCGCATCTTTTCGATTTTTGCAGGAAGGTGCACAGGCTTATGGATCAAGGTGCTCTAAGTCGTGGCCAGGCAGAACTATCCCTAAGGCAATTGGAGAAGCTAGATGCCATCCTGGACATAATTGATTGGCAATCCCTGCCTTTGAGTGATCAGGAATGCCCGGAAGAGATTAAAAGCATTTTGCAGGAAAGAACCCGGGCCAAGCAATCCCAGGATTTTGAAAAGGCGGATCAGTTAAGGGACAGGGCTGCTCATCTGGGTTTTAAACTGGTGGATACCAAAACTGGAACCAGGGTTTACAAGGCAGAGAACGGGATCTGATTCAATTTTGACACTCAGCGTGGGTGGTGCTAGCCCCGAACAGAGTCAGGCCGCATACCAGAGTGTTGTGGGCATTGAGCAGGCTGGAAATCCTCAACCAAAGCAAGGCGTGGTCCAAGGGCTTTTAAATCTAGAGTTTTTAACAACTACAACGAAACCTATTATCCAGAGGTCCGAGAATTCTGCAAACAGGCCTACGTCGCTCAGACAGTTTACGCCCAGTTTGCATAACCCTCGGACCTCGAGTACGAGTTGCTGCAATAATAGTAAGGCAGTTTATCGCTCCCACGCTCTGCGTGGGAGCGTAGCCCGACCGCTCCTGCGGTCATAAGAAAAATATAACACTTATATTGTGACAGATCCTAAGTTTCGTTGTGGTATTAATCGGGACAGGATAAATCCAGGGAGAAAACCTATGACCGAGATATATTGGGTTGCTGTGGGAGATATACATGAGCATACCAGGAATCTGCACAGGATCCGAGAGATCCCCAAGGCCCAGGGAGTGCTTGTATCCGGTGATCTCACCAACGTGGGTGGCAAGTCCACTGCCCAACTGGTTATGGATGAGATCCAGGGACTAAATCCCAGGGTTTATGCCCAGATCGGAAATATGGATACTCAGGAAGTAAGTAGCTACCTGGATGAGCTGGGTGTAAACGTACACAACAGGATGGTGGCCCTAACCAAAGATGTATATCTTTTGGGTCTTGGATATTCCGGTCCCACTCCTTTTCACACCCCTTCCGAGGTTCAGGACAAACAGTTCGAGGAGTGGTTGTCAGTGCACAAGAAAAAGGCATCCCAGGCCAGACACCTTATTTTCATGACCCACACCCCACCTTATGGGACCAAGACAGACATGCTCAACTACGGGGCGAATGTAGGCAGCCAAGCCGTCAGGGAGTTCATAGAGGAAGTACAGCCCGAGGTGTGTATCACAGGGCACATTCACGAGGCAAATATTGAGGACTGGCTGGGAGGAACCAAGCTTATCAACCCCGGCCCCCTTGGTAACGGGGGTTACGTTCGCATAGGCTACGATGGCGTAGGATTGGATGCCAAACTGAAGTATGTGTCATGGTAATTTATTCCTGGAATGTAAACGGTTTTCGGGCCGTGGTAGGCAAGGGATTCTGGGATTGGTTCCGGGATGCGGATTTTGATGTGCTTTGCCTCCAGGAGACCAAGGTCCAACCGGAGCAATTAAGTAAGCAGGATAAGTATCCTTCTGGCTATGAGGTGGTTTGGAATCCCGCCCAGGTCAAGAAGGGGTATTCCGGAACCGCCTGTTTCTACCGCGATCCCGGGGCAATCCCGGAAAGCATCTCCACCGGGCTTCCCCGCCAGGACTTAAACGGCGAGGGCAGGCTGATCCTAATAGAATACCAAGCTTTCTACTTGTTCAATGTTTACTTTCCCAACGGACAGATGAGCGATGAAAGGCTGCGCTTCAAGATGGAGTACTATGATGCTTTTTTGGATTACGCCCAGGAGCTTAGGCGGAAAAAGCCGGTCGTGGTGTGCGGGGATTTCAACACCGCCCACAAGGAGATAGATCTGAAAAATCCCAAGGCAAATTCGGACCGATCCGGATTCTTGCCCATAGAAAGGGAGTGGATGGACAAGTTCGTGGATTACGGGTATGTGGACACTTTCCGCATGTTCAACCAGGAGCCGGGGCACTATACTTGGTGGACTTACCGGTTTGGAGCCCGGGCCAGGAACGCTGGGTGGCGGATAGATTACTTTTTTGTTTCCAGCGAGCTCCGGGAAAGGGTAGTAAATGCCTGGATCGAGCCCCGTGTCATGGGCTCGGATCATTGTCCCATCGGTTTGGAGCTGAGGGTCTAAAGGATTTTAAATGCGCCCGGAAGAGAGTGTTGCACCGTATATTTCCCCTGCCCGGGCGGCCTGCTTGGACTGGCTGCAGATGCTTACCGGCTCGGTGCTTGTAATATTCATGTATTTGCACGCCCTGTTCGTGGCCAGCATCATCCTGGGATCTGGCGCATTCAATGCCTTGGCGGATTTTTTCGAAAGAACCTACCTGGCCCAGGTGGGTGGTCCCATCATAGCCTTGATTTTCCTGATGCATTTCTTTCTGGCCGCGCGTAACATCCCTTTTTCTCCCCGGGAACAAAAGGTGTTCTGGTCACACTGTCGGATGCTGAAACACGGTGACACTTGGCTCTGGATGGTTCAGGTGGTTTCTGCTCTGATCATCCTGCTTATGGGGGCTATTCACATGTGGGTGGTTCTTACGGATTTGCCCATTACTGCGGAAAAGAGCGCTGCCAGGATCCAGACCGGTTTCTGGCTGGGGTTCTATCTATTGCTTTTGCCCCTGGTGGAACTGCACGTGGGAATTGGATGGTACCGCCTGGGCATCAAGTGGGGGCTGATCAAGAGCGGGGCCCGCAGAAAGGCCCAAAGGGCCAAGTATTACCTGAGCCTTTTTTTCATTTTGCTGGGCCTGGCTGCATTGATTCGTTTCTTGTATGTTTCCTGAGCAAGAGCTGCAAAAAAGTCGAAAAGTCTGGGCATAACCGCAGAGGATATTCATGGGCGTGATTTACACCGACCTGTTGTGCATCGGTGCTGGTTTGGCCGGAGAACGGGTGGCCCTGGAAGCTGTTCGAGAAGGGTTTGAGGCCATATGCCTAAGCCTGGTCCCTCCTAGAAGATCACACTCCGCCGTGGCCCAGGGAGGGATGCAGGCGGCCCTGGGCAATTGCATCCAGGGCGAGGGAGACTGCCCGGACCTGCACTTCCAGGATACGGTCAAGGGTTCGGACTGGGGCTGTGACCAGGAAGTAGCCAGGATGTTCGTGGAGAACGCACCCGTGGCTGTCAGGGAGATGGATCACTGGGGAGTTCCCTGGAACCGGGTGGTTCCTGGCAAGTCCTGCTATTACAAGGGCGGCTGCAAGCTGGAAAAAGAAGAGCCCCGGGATAGAGCGGGCCTTATTACCGCCAGGGATTTCGGGGGAACCGCCAAGTGGCGGGCCTGTTACTGCTCCGACGGCACTGGTCATGCTATGCTCTATACCCTGGATAACGAGGTCCTGCGCCGCGGGGTGCGGATACACGACCGGGTGGAGGCCCTAAGCCTCATCCAGGACGGGGAAAGGTGCACAGGTGCTGTTGTTAGGTGTTTAAGAAGCGGTGAGCTCTGGGCTTACGTGGCCCGGGCCACATTGATTGCTTCCGGGGGATTCGGCCGGATATACCGGGCTTCTACCAACGCGGTCATCAACGAGGGCGGGGGACAGATTCTGGCCCTGGATACCGGGGTGGTACCCCTGGGCAACATGGAAGCGGTTCAGTTCCACCCTACCGGGATAGTGCCCACGGATATCCTGGTCACCGAGGGCTGCCGAGGGGACGGGGGCACGCTCCTGGATAAGAATCAGGAGAGATTCATGCCCTGGTATGAGCCGGAGAAAGCAGAGCTTGCCTCCAGGGACGTGGTATCCAGGCGGATGCAGGAGCACATGGACAAGGGACTGGGGGTGCAAAGCCCGTATGGGGATCACTTGTGGCTGGACATTAGGCATCTGGGCCGGGAGCACATAGGGTCCAAGCTGCGCGAGGTGGATGAGATCTGTCAAAATTTTCTGGGCATTGATCCGGCAAAGGAGCTTATCCCGGTTCGCCCCACCCAGCACTACAGCATGGGAGGAGTGCGCACGGACAAACACGGGGCTGCTTACGGTCTGCAAGGGCTTTTTAGCGCAGGGGAGGCGGCCTGCTGGGACCTGCACGGGTTCAACCGGCTAGGGGGCAATTCCCTGGCAGAAACCGTGGTGGCTGGTATGCTCGTGGGCAGGAAAGTAGCCGAGTTTTTGCAGGGCAGCGAGGTACAATTGAATACCGCCCTGGTGCATGCAGAGCTAAAGAGGCAGAAGGAGCGCATAAACATTCTTGCTTCCCGGAAGCAGGGCCAGGATCCGCATCAGCTACGCAGGGAGATGCAGGATACCCTCATGGATTACGTAGGTATCTTTCGTAGTCATGCAGGGCTAATGCATGCGGTGGAGCGTCTTCAGGAGCTTTTGGACAAAACGCGAGAGCTGAGGCTAAGTACCAGCGGGACAGGGGGGAATCCGGAACTGGGTCTGGCACTGCGTTTGCCGGGAATGGTTCGGCTTGCCCTTTGCGTGGCCTACGGTGCCTGGCAGCGACAGGAAAGCCGGGGATCCCACTCCCGGCAGGATTATCCAGCCCGCAATGACCGGGACTGGTTGGTTCGTACCCTGGCTTACTGGACCGAAAATAGCGATTTGCCTTCACTTAAATACGAGCCCTGCACCCAAGTCTTGGAAATACCCCCAGGGGACAGGGGCTACGGTGGAACCCAGGTAATCAGTCCGGAAGACAGGGAGGGCTAGAATATGTCCAGGAACCTTATCCTGTCCATATTTAGGTACAATCCCACGGATCCGGAGTCCTATCCCGGAATGCGGAATTACCAACTGAAAGAAACAGAAAACATGAATCTTTTCGTGGCCCTGAATATGATCCGTGAGAACATGGATCCTTCCCTTCAGTTCGATTTCTGCTGCCGTTCCGGGGTATGCGGTTCCTGCGCCATGGTAATAAACACCCGGCCGGGCCTGGCTTGCCATACCAAGACCCGGGATCTTCCCAGCCGGATAACACTAATGCCTTTGCCCGGTTTCAGGCTTTTGGGTGATCTCTCCGTGGACACCGGGGCCTGGTTCAGGTCCATGAACCAGAGGCTGCGTTCCTGGGTGCACACGGACAAGGAGTTCGATCCCTGGCTCCGGGAGGAGGCCATGGACAACTCTTTGGCTGAGAAAATTTATGAAATGGAGCGTTGCATTGAATGCGGCTGCTGCATAGCTGCTTGTGCCACAGCCCGGATGCGCCAGGATTTTTTAGGGGCTGCCGCAATAAACCGCATGGCCAGGTTCATGCTCGACCCCAGGGACAAACGCCAAGGAAGGGAGTATTTCGAGGTGATAGGCACGGAACAGGGGATTTTTGGGTGCATGGGGCTTCTGGGCTGTCAGGACGTGTGCCCCAAGAATTTGTCCTTGCAGGACCAATTGGCTTATGTTCGGCGCAAAATGGGGTGGCAGGCCTTGAAAAGCATTCTTCCCGGTCAAGGATAAAAGTTAGGAGTAGTTGATGCGCGTTGTTGAGGCCCAGGAGATTGCCTCTCAGGTTGCCCGCATGGTTACAGATTCCAACCTTCGGTTGCCAGAGGATGTGTTTAGGGCATTGGAGTCGGCATATTACAACGAAGATGATTCAGCAGGCAGGGAGATACTTGCCCAGCTGCTGGAAAATTCTCGCTTGGCTAATGATAGCGGTCTTCCGTTATGCCAGGATACGGGCCTGGCTGTTTTTTTTGTGGAATTGGGACAAGAGTGCTGGATTCAAGGGGATTTGTATCAGGCTATAAATGACGGGGTGAGTAAGGGGTATGAACAGGGTTTCCTGCGCAAATCCGTTTGTGACCCCTTGAGCAGAAAAAATACTGGGGACAACACCCCCGCGGTGGTGCACCTGGAACTGGTCCCGGGCAATAACCTATGCCTGCGCTTTATGCCCAAAGGCGGTGGGAGCGAGAACATGTCCCATGCAGCCATGCTTAAGCCGGCCCAGGGATGGGAAGGCATTAGGAAGCTGGTGTTGCAGAAGGTGGCAGAGGCCGGGCCCAATCCTTGCCCCCCGGGTATTATCGGAGTGGGTATTGGGGGATCTTTTGATCAGGCCCCTATCTTGGCCAAAAAGGCCTTGTTTCGCAGCCTGGACGAGTCCCACAGCGACCCGCAAATCGCTTCCCTGGAACAAGAGCTGCTGTTGGCTGTAAATTCTCTGGGAACCGGTCCCATGGGCATGGGCGGACGGACCACCGCCCTGGGGGTCAAGGTGGAGACCGCTCCTTGCCACATAGCTTCCCTGCCGGTAGCGGTGAACATTCAATGCCACGCAGCCAGACGTCAGGAGGTGACTTTGTGAGCCGGGTAATCCAGTTGAGTACCCCTCTGGAGGATGAGGATGTGCTGGGTCTAGAGAGCGGGGACAAGGTGATCTTGAGCGGAACAATATACGGGGCCAGGGATATGGCCCACAAAAAGCTGCTCCAGGACCTGGACCAGGGCTTGGAGCCCCCTTTTCCTCTGCAAGGGGCGGTGATCTATTATGTGGGTCCTACACCTGCTCCTCCAGGGAGGGTCATCGGTTCAGCAGGGCCTACCACCAGCTCGCGCATGGATTCTTATGCCCCCCGGCTGCATGCTTTGGGGGTAAAGGCCACCATAGGCAAGGGCAGGCGCGGAGAAGAGGTGAGGCGTGCCCTGACTGAGCACAAGGCGGTTTACCTGGGGGCCACGGGCGGAGCAGGAGCGCTTTTGTCCCAATGTATCAAGAAGGCCAGGGTGTTGGCTTACCAGGACCTGGGACCGGAAGCCATCCGGGAGCTTGAGGTAGAGGATTTTCCGCTCATGGTGGTCAATGATACCCGGGGAGGGGAGATTTACGTCCGCCCCGATCCGGATGCCGTTTGAGGTTCCTTAGTATCGTTGGCCGGCTGTTTTTTTATGGAGCAAGATTATGATTGCCACCCTTACTTCCAAGGGGCAGATTACCATTCCCAAGTATATAAGGGATAAGTTCCAGCTGGATACCGGGAGCAAGGTGGAATTTGCCCTGGATGAGGGCCGGATCATCCTGAAACCGGTAGCCGGGCTCAAGTCCCTGCGCGGCAGTATTAAGCCCGGATCTCGAGAGGAGAGCGGCTGGGGATGGGATCATGACGTCTCCAGGAAGGCAGTAGCGCGCAAGTGGTCCGGGAGCAAGCATTGAAAACCATATTTCTGGATACCCATATTTTCCTTTGTTACCTCACTGATAGCGAGCCGGACAGGGCGGACCAGCTGGATGCCCTCCTGGATCAGGCCGCGTCAGGTGAGGTTAGGCTGGTTACCTCGGAGGTTGTTCTGGCGGAGCTGGTCCGGGTTTTGGAGGTAGTATTCTCCCTGGGAAAGCAAGAGGTGGCCTCCAAGATCCAGGCCATCTTGGGCACCCCGGGTCTTAGCGTGCTTAGCATGGCTGATCTGGACCGGGTGCTTGAGGTGTATGCCGGGCAGGACCTGGATTTTGTGGATGCCCTTACTGCCGGGATAATGGACAAGCAGGGTATGGAGTGGGAGTATTTCCGGGGTTAATAGGGTGTCTGGAGTAGACTTGTTGGAATAGGTTTCGTTTTAGAGTTATGGTCAACTCCGGAAGGGTGCTTTATACCATAGGCTATTCTTTGCACTCCTTGGAGGACTTTCTGGAAATCCTTCAGGGGTACGGGATCCTGGCAGTGGTAGATGTAAGATCCGTGCCATACAGCTCTTTTCGCCCGGATTTTCAGTACCGGAAATTGAAGCAAAACCTGCCCGCCCGAGGCATGGAGTATCTGTTTTACGGGCGTGAGTTGGGGGGCAGGTTCGAAGATCCGGAAGTGTACGTTCAGGGTAGGGCGGATTATGAAAGAATTGCCCGGCACGAATGGTTCCGGCAGGGGCTGCAGCGTTTGAGGCAAAAGATGGATGAGCAGCGTTTGGTCCTTATGTGTGCGGAAAGGGAGCCCCTTAACTGTCACAGGGCCATCCTGATTTCCAGATGTCTTAGGTCCGAGGCCAGGATATTTCATATTCTGGAGGACGGCAGTCTGGAAGGACATGAACATTTTGAGAAAAGACTGCTGAATAGGTTTGCTGCGCAGCCCTGCGAGCTTCCCGTGGATGAGGACTTGGCCCTAAGCAGGCTGGATCAGGCTTACAGGCTTCAGGGCAGAAAAATCGCCTATAAAATGAAAAATAAACAATAGGTCCAGGAGAGCATAATGGATATTTCCCAAGAGATCGCCCAGCTCAAAAAGGAAGAGGGATTCAAGGAAAACGTGGGCATGATCCTGGTGCACAACGGGGTGGTCAGGGCCTGGTCCAGGCAGGATGGATCCGTGGTTTCCAAGGTTGATGTGGTTCCGGATTATGACAGGATTGAAAAAATCCGGCAGGATTTTGAAAAGAGCCCGGGTATCTTCAGAATAGTTGTTCAGGCCAATCAGGGAGTGTTGGAGGCGGGTGACGATCTGTTGTTCATAGTTGTGGCCGGAGACATCCGGGAAAATGTAAAGCCTGTGCTATCGGATGTCCTGGATGCCATAAAAAAAGAAGCCATTTCCAAAACCGAGATGGGCTGAGAGCCTCGGTAAGAACCCACTTCCCATACTTGTTGCAGGCCACAGCCTCAAAATCCTTCAAAATACGCCCTGAAGGTTTCGAAACCGTCCGCAGGCTCGGATCTGTTCATCCCTCGGCCATCAGTCACATCAAAAGGGCCATAACCAGTCTACTCTACACTTTTGTCCTTTTAAATCTATTCATCAGATTTTTCCAGAAACCCTGGTCACTTTTGTCGGCATTAATCCATTCCAGGTAC
>CAZNYT010000005.1:0-66350 GCA_964577315.1 uncultured Desulfovibrionales bacterium | reverse complement strand
TTGAGATATCTGGGCTTCTCTTTTCTTTGCACGGGTCCGATAGTCACCAGCTGGCCAAGCTTAGCCCCCTCAGGGACATGCAGTGAGCAATCCCATTCTGCTCGAGCAGAAGCTACTTGCCAAAGGGACATTTGGGAAAGGTGCAGGATCTGCACGCCAAGCAGAGTCCCCCGTCTGCCATCTGGGCCAGATCCAGCCTGGTGATCTTTAGGCCTGCCAGGAGTCTGGGCAAAAGTAGATCAAAGCTGGTGGTCTTGAAGTACAGGGCGCAGGCAGGCACCCCGATTACCGGGACAGAATCCATCCAGCACAGCATGGTCATGGCCCCGGGCAAAATGGGTGCCCCGTACAAGATTTCCTGGGCTCCGGCTTCTTGGATGGCCTTGCGGGTGACGTCGTCCGGGTCCACGGACAAACCGGCCGTGGTCACCACGATTTCGCATCCGGAATCCACAAGATCCACAAGGGAATCCTTTATTTTATCCTGCTCATCAGGGCAGATCACGGATTTGTGTACTTGGGAGCCCAGCTTTTGAACCTTGTCCCTAATAATGGGCTCAAAACGGTCCTGAATAATACCTTCAAAGATTTCGGTCCCAGTGATCAAAAGCCCCACCTTTTTGGAAGGGATGGGCAGAACTTCAAACAGGGGGCCTTGGGACAGAACCTGGATAGCCTTGTTATAGTTGGATCTGGGCAAATACAGGGGTATGGCCCTGGTTCCCGCTAGTACGGAATCCTTTTTCACCAGCATATAGCTTTGCCTGCTGGCGCACATGACCTGGGGGACCAGGTTGAAGGCCAGGAGGTTTTCCTTCTGAACTCTTAAAAGTCCGTCCCGGCTCGCTTTAAGGTTTACCCTCCCCTCCTTGGGGGGCAGTTGAATATCCACGCCTGGCCCGGCCATAGACCGGGCGAAGCTCTCGGCTGCCTCGTCTTCGTGGATCCAGCTTTCCCTGGCAGGAGGGGTTTCGGTATATAGGTTCTGCCTGCCGATCTGTTGGAGGCGACATATGTCCGAGATACTTATTTCCTGGCCGCGCTTAATCACCACTCCCTTGGATTTGCCGGGCTCTATTCCGGTCATGTCGTGGACAGCTTGTTTGCCCACTGCATCCTGGACAGGGATCTGCTCCAGCTCAGGCTCCTCCAGGTCATCGCCCTCCTGTAGATAGGGGCTATCCCCGTGGCATCCGCGGCAGGCTGCCCCGTCGTTTGAGGGGTAGGGTTCCTGGCAGATGGGACAAATGGAGATTTTGGAGCGGGTTTTGCCTGTGAGCTGGTTCAAATCCACCTGGATGGGACGTGCTGTCAATATTTCCCGGCCAGCCGTCTTGATCTGGGATATAAGCCGTTCAAAATCCTGTTCTTTTTTGGGTTTTTCCTTGAGGATCCAGCCCCGAATCTCGTCCCATTTTTCCAGCTTTCTGGGATCTACAAAGACCCGGATGCCCTCCCCGGTGTACTTATTGTACAGAGTCAAGGCGTATCTTCCCAGATTGACGATCTTTAGCCAGCTGTTCCCCACGGTGCACAGGGTGAGAAGCTGAACAGCGTCCGGAAGACATTTAGGGGTTTCGGCCACAGCATCGAAAATGGTGTCCGGAGGAAGGCCGTCCCGGGCCATGTCTACCATGATGCCGCCCACGAGTATTCCTGGAGCGGGACTGCCGTGGAATTTCCGGACCACTTCCATAAACTCGTCAAATTCGTAATCTCCAATACGCATATGCTTTCTCTTTTTGGTGTGGTTTTAAGAATACTACAATGAAGCTTGTTATCTAGAGGTCCGAGAATTCTGCAAACAGTCCGTAAAAACCCGCCCTGATAAACCCTGCGAAGCAGGACCGCTATGCGGTGTTTAACAGGGCAAGCTCCAAGGCAGCGTACATCAAAATCTATATTTCTGCTGACCCGATTTCAGGAGGTGCTTGAATAGGGACCGTGAGCTTTTTATAGGCCTACGATTTAGATAAACGCTGCCTACGTCGCTCACATAGTTTACGCCCAGTTTGCAGAACCCTCGGACCTCGAGTACGAGTTGCTGCCATGTAGTGATAAAAAGGTGTAAATATTGTAGCTTTTCACCATGTCTTACGAATTTTTTTGTTTACCTGATGGGAGGGGTATGCTGCATTTGGATTTAAAGGTCAAGTCCCCGTAGAAAAAAAAGGCCTCCTGGAGGTAATATCCAGAAGGCCTGGTTATGAAAAACGGGTGTAGATTGGATGCTAGCTAGTACAGTATGCTCGAGCTAGCCTGCATCAGGAAGTCGAATATGTCTTGGGGCATTACGCCCAGATAAAGAACACCTAGAGCTAGAATTACCGCTACCGAGGCCCCGACCGGAGTCAGGCGGATGCGGCTGGGAACCACCTCGTCCAGGGTGTAGGCGTGTCGGACCAGGTTTAGATAGTAGAATATGGCCAGGGCGGTATTTATTACCCCTATGATTACCAGCCAGTAAAACCCGGCATCCCATGCGGAATTGAACAGGAATAGCTTGCCGATAAACCCGGCTGTAGGCGGCAGGCCCACCAAGGCAAAAGCGGATACTGCCAAGACGAATGCCAGGATGGGAGATTTGGAGTACAGCCCGCGCAGATCGCTTACAAATACATTCTGTCCCCTATCCGAGATGCGGGTTATGACCCAGAAGATGGTCAGGTTCATGACCATATAGACCAAGGCGTAGTAGGAGGCGGCGGCCAAGCCGTAAGCTCCGCCCGCAACCAACCCCATAACTATAAATCCGGCATGGGCAACGCTGGAGTAGGCAAGAAGCCTTTTCACGTCCCTCTGCACCAAAGCGATGAGATTTCCCAGAGTCATGGACACGGCTGCAAATATGGCCAAAATGGTGGTGACCTCGACATCCGGGTTGAAGGCCATGACCCGGACCATGATGACTATGGCCCCCAGCTTGGGAAGGGTGGCTGCAAATGCAGCGGTTTCGTTGCTGGCTCCCTGGTAGACCTCGGGGGCCCAGAAGTGAAAGGGGAACAGGGCCAGCTTGTACAGGAAGGCCAAAAGAAACATGGTCAACCCGATCAGGGCCATGGGCTGCTGGGAAAAGGACCAATCCATGGCCAAAAGATCGAAGACGTATGTAGTATGCTGCCCGGCCAAGATATAAGAGATCCCGTAGAGCCCAATGGCAGTAGCCACCGCCCCGAACAGGACATACTTAATAGCTGCTTCCACTGCCCGGGGATCCTTGTTCCTCAGGGGGAGCAGTATATACAGGCTGAAGGAGGCAAGCTCCAGGGAGATATAAATGGTGAAAAGCTCTACCGTGCTGGATAAGAGCAACAGACCGAAGGCGCTCATGAACATGAAAAAGAAATAATCCGCCCGGTTGGCCTGGCCAAGTGAACCCACTTTCAAGGCATTCCCGGCGCAGATGGCCAGGCCCAGGAAAATGATGGTCTTAAAGAACTGGGACAAGCCATCTATCTTGTAGGATTCATAGAACATGAATTCCTCACCAGTGGGTGAGAATGCGGCCAGAAATGTTCCAATCAAGGCGGCAAAGGGTACCCAGGTGATTTTGTCCTTTAGCCTTTCGCTTATGCTCTGAACGAACAGGATAGCCAGCAGGGCCACCATGAAAAGTTCCGGTATGATGAGCTGAGGATTGAAGTTAAGCAAGGCTTGTCTCCTTTTATCCTGTTAGGACGTTATCCGCTTGTAATTATTTTGCATCCTGAACCAACCGGTTGTCCGCCCAGTCAGTGGCTTTTAGGTTCACGAATTCCCCAGTATCTGCTTCATATTCCCAGGTATTGTTGTAAATTATTACAGGGGCAGGCTCTGGTGCCGGCTCTTCCAGAATGATAGTCTTTTCTTGCTCAAAATTCTCCAAGAGGTTGTCTATGGACGGTCCTATGAAATCCAGGGCCCTGCCCGGGGCAACACCTAGATAGATTACCAGCAGCCCCAAGGGAACTAGATAGACCCATTCCCTGAGATTCATGTCGGTCCAGTGTTTCTTAACCTTGCTGGGAGATCCCCAGCCCACATTCAGGAGTAAACGGATGATATAGGCCAGTCCAAGCAACAACCCGATTACAAAGAGCACACCCAGCCAGTAGTTGATTTCGAACACCCCGAGCAAAACCAGAAGTTTGCTGAAGAATCCGTTGGTTCCTGGGAAGCCGAAAGCGGCCAACGCGAACAGGAGCAAGAACCCGGTATAAGCAGGCAGATATTTGCTAACCCCCATATTTTCGGATAGCTCCCGGCTGTGGCTGCGTTCGTAGATAAGGCCCACCAGCAAGAACATGGCCCCGGTAATGATGCCGTGATTGACCATGTGCATGATGGCACCCTCTATTCCCCGGAAGGCAAAGATAAAGATGCCCAGGGTTACAAACCCCATGTGGGCCACCGAGGAATAGGCGATGAGCTTTTTCATGTCAGATTGGCCTAGGGCCAGCAGGGAGCCCACAATTATGGAGATGACAGCTAGAGTGATCATGAGCGGGGCGAAAAATTCGCTTGCTGCCGGGGTAATGGGCAGGCAGAAACGCAGAAAACCGTAGGTGCCCATTTTAAGCAGGATGGAAGCCAGAAGCACACTGCCCGCTGTGGGTGCTTCCACATGGGCTGCAGGCAGCCAGGTGTGGAAGGGATACATGGGAACCTTGATGGCAAAGGCTAGGGCCATTGCTAGAAAGGTCCAGAACTGAAACTGGAAGGTGTAGGTATGATCCATGAGCTCCGGAATGGAGAAAGTTCCGGTGTTGATGAAAAAGGCCACGATGGCAGCTAAAAAGAGCGTGCTTCCAGCCAAGGTGTATAGAAAGAATTTCAGAGAGGCATAGCGCCTGTTAGGGCCGCCCCACACGGCAATGATGAGGTACATGGGGATGAGCATGGCCTCCCAGAATATGTAGAAAAGAACGAAGTCCAAGGCACTGAAAATGCCCAGGCAGGCAGTGGTCATAAGGAGCAGACAAAAGTTGAATTCCTTAACCCGGGAGGAGATATATTTCCAGGAACACAGCACGCAAATAGGCAGTAGAAGTACCGTAAGCAAAATCATGAGTACACTAATGCCGTCAATGCCCAGGTGATAATAAATATTCCAGGCCTCTATCCAGGAGTATTTTTCCACGAACTGAAATTGGGCCGTGCTCTGGAACCCAAGCAGAATGGGCAGGACCAGTACGCATTCGATCAGACTCACCACCAGGGTATACACCCTGATGGTATGGTCGCCTCGCAGGAAAAAGAGCACCACTGCCGCTAAAAGCGGAAAAAATATCAGGGCGCTGAGCACGGGAAAACCTGTGTTAAGCATGGTCGGCTACTCCGGCAAACGGTTTATAAATGTTATCCATCTCTTTTTTGTTACTGTTTAGCAGAGACAGTGTTTAGGACAACCAGATCAAGCCGCAGACAATCAGGGCAATAATCACGGCTAGGGCAAGATACTCCTGGATTCTGCCTGATTGCAGCTTGGAGAGTACTCCCCCGCCGCTGTTCTGGACGTGATAGGCGGTACCGTCCAGGACACCGTCTATACCCTTTAAATCGAACCAGACCGAGATTTTGGACAACCCCCAAATTCCCTTGGGCAATAGGATTTGAAGAAGTACGTCCACGGCCTGTTCCAGCTTTGCAGCCACAAATCTGGCCAAACGCAGAGCTCCTCCAACAAAGACCCACTCGTATAATCTGTTTATGTACCATCTGTTCCAGAGAAAGGCATGCATTACCTGAACCAACTTGGATCTTTCGTACACAGCGTTGGCGTCCCATCTCCGGGAGAAGTAGAAAAAGTAGGCAGGTACTGCTCCCAGTAGTACACCGCCAATGGAGAGCCCCGCGACCATTAGTTTGGAGTAGTCCGGTACATGGTCCACTGTGGATAAGGCCAGATCCTGGACCAGCTGGAATTTAAACAGGTCTTGCAAGGCATATTCCGCTTTCATTCCCAACAATCCGAAGACCACGATACCTACTGCTAGAACAGCGCAGGCAAAGGTTTGGGAAAAGTACCCCTCACCCACGTGGTGATGGGGTTTGCTGGTTTCTTTTTTGATATTCAAGCTGGCCTTGCCGTGAAATATCATTCCGAAATACCGCATGGAATAAAAAGCAGTAAATATCACGGCAATCAAGGCTACAGTAAACAGGGCGAAGTGCTGGGTTTCCAGAGTAGTTAGGAGCACAGCCTCTTTACTCCAGAACCCGGGCAAGGGGGGTACGCCGATCAAGGAGAGGGTGGCCAGGCCCATGAACAGCCAGGTATAGGGCATGAATTTGCGTAACGCACCCATGTCGTTGATATATATGGAATGGGCGGCGTGGATTACTGTTCCGGCGCAGAGAAAGAGACAGGCCTTGAACATGGCGTGGCTCATGAGGTGAAAGGTACCAGCAGTATAACCCTTGACCAGTACATCCTGGCTGAAGCCGGCTACTCCCAAGGCAAGCATCATGTATCCGATTTGGCTGACAGTGGAAAAGGCCAAGACCTTTTTTAACTCCAGGGCCACCAGTCCCTGGCTGGCTGCCAGGAAGGCGGTTATGGCGCCTATCCAGGCCACGATCAAAAAGAAGTACATGGCTTCTTCTGCCCCAGCCATCCAATAGCCATAATAAAATATGGGTATGAACCGGGCAATGAGAAATACACCGCTCTTGACCATGGTGGCGGCGTGAATCAGCGCGGAAACCGGCCCAGGACCGGACATGGCTTCGGGAAGCCACTCATGCAGCGGGAACTGGGCGGATTTTCCCACCGGCCCGGCTATGAGGAGGATGCTGACCAGGATTATCATCCCGGGAGTAGCTGCCATGGCAGGGATCCATTCCGGTGCGGTTTGGTAAAGCTCCAGGACGTTGAATGTCCCTGCATAAAAGTACATGATCAGAATACCGCCCAGCATGAGCATATCTCCCACGCTGGTAACGATGAAGGCCTTTACCCCGCAGGCGGAAGGAGTGTCAAATTTGTCCGGGGCCGGCCCTCCAATCCAGTATTTTTCCTTGTCCTGGTAATAAAATCCGATCAGGGCGTAGCTGCAAAGACCCACGAGCTTCCAGCCGATAAAGATAATGATGAGATTGTTGGCCAAAACCAGCAGGAGCATACTGCCGATAAAGGCGTTCATGAGCATCCAGAAGCGCATGATTGCAGGGCTGCCTTTCATGTAGCCCATGCAGTAGATCATGATAAAAAAGCTTATTACTGCAACCACATTGGCCACTATGATACTCAATGGATCCACCAGAACCCCGAAGCTAACGCTTATGGGGGTGTGTAGCCAAACATAGGTGGATTCCACAGGCAGCCGATCCAGATTGAACAGCAAAGGAAGCAGCATGACCGCAGACACCGCGGCCAAAAAGGAGAAAAATACCGCTCCAAAGTTCATTGCCGCTGTGCTGATGCGGGCTAGTATCGGAGTGAGAAGGACCCCGATAAAGGGAAATATCAGGCAGAGCCACGCAAGCTGAGTATCCATGTTAGCACCCACCTCAAAGGTTTAGCGTTTTTTTGTGGTTTAGCTAGCTTTTCTGGTAGTCCTTAGTGTATGCGGACCCAGGTTACATGTTGGCTATGGCGTTGCTGATGACCGGTTCAAAAAGCTCCATCACCAAAGTGGGGTACAGCCCCAGGAACGCAGATACCAGTACGATTAAGATCAGAGGCAGCGTCATACTCCAGGGCGGATCTTGAATGTGGTTATCCTGAGCCAGTTTTTCCGGCAAGGGGCCGAAAAAGATCATGCGCGTAAAGTGTACGGCATAGGTGATGGTAAGTAGTACCGCCAAAAGACCTATAATGCCTATTACCAGACCAAAGTTGTCCCCACGCTCGAATATGCCGGCAAACATGATTACTTCCGCTGCAAAGCTGCTGAAAGGCGGGATGCCCGCTAGCATCATGCCTCCGCATAAAAAGAGCAATGCGGTGATGGGCATTTTGGCTCCCAAACCGCCCAGAAACTTGGTGTTCCTGATATGGGTGATATAGACAACCAATCCGCAGGTGGAAAAGAAGACCGTCTTGCCCATTATATGGCTGAGAAAGAAGAATAGCCCGCCTTCTATACTTGCCGCGGTCAAGGCGCCTATCCCTAGCACGGAATAAGCGCTCTGGCTGATGGTAGAGCAGGCTGGTATTCGCTTCATGTCAGTCTGGGCCAGGGTTAAAAGGGAGCCGTAAACCATGGTGATTACGGCAAGAATCATTAGGGGTGGTCCGAATACCTGGAAATCGTCCCACAGGGGCAACACCAGCATACGGACAATGATGTAGGCGGCTATGTTGGCATATACTGCCAGCAGGCCAGCAATACAGGTGGGGTGCTCGGCGTGCACCCAGGGCATCCATACATGCAGGGGTACAATGGCCAGTTTGGCGATCATGCCTACGAGTACCAGGAGTATAGCCCAGAAGGCCAGGGGATCGCCGGCCATGGTATGTATCTGATCGATCTGGAAAGTACCTATCTGGGAATAGATAATGGCCACACCGCCCAAGAAGAAAAGGGCAGAGAATATTCCCCAGATAGTGCAGATAATAGCTACCCATACCCGTTCGTAATAGCCGAAGTAAGCCATCAGGAAAAACAGGAAAAGCGTGAGTATTTCCAGGAAGAAATACAGAATCACCAGGTCACTGGCGAAACTGACTCCCATGAACCCTACAGGAAAGAACAGGAATAGGTAATAAAAACAGGTGTAATAGCTGATTTCGCCTTTTTGTCCCAAGGTCTCGGGATAGAGAACTTCTATCCTGTGGTAAATGTATTTTATGGAGTAGGTGCCCAGGGCTAGGCAAAGCAGGTTGCAGATCAGGGCTACAGTAATGCTTAGCCCGTCCCCTAAGAGGGTAAAGCTGATGTCCGGATTCTTAAGTATTTGGTAATTTTCCACGATGGGAGATCCATTATGCACCTCAACCAGGCCTGTAATCAAAAGCAGGGTGGTGTAGGCCAGGCCTGCTACAGCAAGCCATCCTGCCTTCATGCCTAACTGATATCTGAAAAGCAGGATGACTAAGGCCACAATTGCCGGAACCAATATGATCTGGAGTAGAATTGAGGGCATCATTTCACATCATCCTTGTTTGAGCTAGAGGCAGTAAAAATGTGCTTGTACTTATCCAAAGACCTATCCCAGGACATTGCTAACCTCGCATGGTTATCAGTTTGTCAGCCTCCACGTTCCTGAAACGTCTAGAAACTACCAAAAGGATGGCGAGCAGAAGCGTGGCTTCGGCTGCGGCAAGGCCCATGACCAAGAGAGCACCTACCTGGCCCAGTTCGTTGGGTGCAGGTGTGAGTTGGGCAGAAGCCATTATGCTCAACCCGGCTCCGTTCAAGATCAGCTCTATACCCAGAACTATGCCTATCAAGGTTCTTCTGTAGGCAATCCCGAATATGCCCAGGCACAGCAGAAAAATGGCCACCAGATGGTAGATGGTCATAACACTCATTTCTTCCTCCTTCTTTCCAGGGCCAGCACTACAGCGCCAGCCATGGCAACGGTCAAAAGCAGGGATATCAGCTCAAAAGGCAGGATAAAGTCTTCCAGAAAGAACCTGCCCAATACACTGACCTGAATTTCCTCAGGCACCAAGGCGGAGGGAGGGGCGGTTCGAATCGCGGCTGTACCTAGAAAAACCGCGGGAATCAAGGCTGCTAGTCCTGCATAAATTGTTTTTTTGCCGGGCACTCTTTTGCTTTCGTCTCCTCCAGGCCAAGCTTGGGTTAACATGATGGCGAAAAAGATTAGTACGCTCACAGCACCCACATAGATCAAGATCTGCATCAGGGCGATAAAGGGCGCAGCCATGAGGAAAAAGAGCCCGGCTACACCGAACAAGGTCATAATAAGGCCTACCAGGGCCCGAACCAAGCTCTCGGAGAGAACTGTTATAAAACCGCCCACTACAATTATGGCAATGTGCCCAAAAAGCACTGCCCAGGCCAGGTTTTCATATTCCAGATTTTCCATTTACTGCTCCTTTTGCTCGGCTTGGGCTTGTAGCCTGGCCAAAAGATCAAAATCGAACTCCTCCCGGCTAAAACCCGCTAGAAAATAATTCTGGGAAAATCTCAAGGCGTTTGCAGGGCAGGTTTCAACGCAAAGCCCGCACAGGCAACAGTAATTAAAATCCACCCGAAAAGTGTTCAGTTCCGGTTTGGCCTTCTTGGCCGGAGCTTCCTTTTTGTCTTCGCCCCCGCCTTGGCCTTCAGATTCTGAGCTCGTGGCTTCTTTCTTTTCCGCTGCTTTTTTCTTGGGCTTTGTGGCCTTCATGGTAATACAGGCAGAAGGACAAGTACGTACACAGGTTCCGCAGGCTGTACAATTGGACTTGCTAGGATCCTCTTCGTTAGGGACCAATTCAATATGTCCGCGGAATCCTTCCAGGGTGGGAGAAACCTCCCTGGGATAATGCACTGTAATCTGAGGGCTTCCGAAATTGATAGCGGTCACTTTAAGCCCTACCAGCAGGCTCCATAGTCCCACTGCAGTTTCGCGTAAGCTTTTTACTATCATAGGGCAATCACCCCTAAAGTTACCAGTAAATTAAGAACAGCAAGAGGAATCAGCCATTTCCAGCAAATGTTAAGCAGTTGATCGAATCGGACCCTGGGGAAAGTCCACCGGATCCAGATCATTATCAGCAAAAGCACGTAGACCTTGGCCAGGAACCACCACCATCCAGAAGCACCGGGGCCATGAAAGCCGCCCAGGAAAAGGATGGCCCCAACGCAGGCAGCAACAACCATGTAAGCGTACTCAGCCATGAAAAATAGCCCGAAGCCCATGCCGGAGTACTCGGTGTGAAATCCGGCAGTAAGTTCGCTTTCTGCTTCAGGTAGGTCGAAAGGTGCCCGGTTGGTTTCTGCCAGGGCGCAGATGAAAAAGATGAAAAAGGCCAACGGTTGATACAGGATGAACCATTGCCACGGCCAAGCGCCCTGTTCGTTTGCGATATCGAAAAGATTGAATGTGCCGGTCATAAATATTACGGGCAAAACCGACAAAAGCAAGGGGATCTCGTAGGCTACTCCTTGCGAGATATCCCGGGCCGCACCTATCAAAGAATATTTATTCTGGGAGGTCCATCCAGCTATACACAGGGCCATAACATTGATGCCGGTGAAGGCCAGGATGAGAATAAGACCCACGTTGGTGTTGATGACTTGCAGGTGCGGACCGAAGGGTATGGCAATGAAGCAGACTATGGCTGGACCTATGGAAATCATGGGGGCCAGCCAATACAGCTTGCTGTCTGCACCCCTGGGGGTGAAAATCTGCTTGCCCACCATTTTCAGGCCGTCAGCCACGGGCTGAAGTATACCATGGGGACCGACTTCATACGGTCCAGGACGGCGATGAATAAAGCCGGCTATTTTTCTTTCCAGGTATACCAGCACCAGGGCATTTAAGCCTATAAAGGCCATAAACGCGATAAGTCCCACGAAAATAATAATAAATTGTGTCGGTATTACATCCATCATCTGTCAATCTCCGGTATAACCAGGTCCAAGCTTCCCAAAATGGAGACCGCGTCCGCGATCATGGTCCCTTGAGCCACCTCTTCAAAGAGGCTTAGATTGGAAAAGCCGGGTGCCCGCAGTTTAACGCGATAAGGGGATCTGCCTCCGTCGCTGATCAGATGAACTCCTATTTTTCCCCTGGCTCCCTCCAAGGCGAAATACACATCTCCTGCTGGGGGCTTGGGACGCTTGGGAGCTTTGGGGTGGATATGATCTCCCTCGGGCAGGGTATCCAGGGCCTGTTCTATAATCTTGATGCTTTCCAGCATTTCGTCCATGCGGACCAGGTAACGCCCCATGGCATCGCATGTATCGTAGGTGGGGATGTTGAAGTCAAAGCGCTCGTATATGGAGTATGGTTCTGCCCTGCGTACATCATAGGGCTGTCCGGAGCCCCTGAGAACGGGGCCGGTTGCTCCATACTTGCGGCAAGTCTCCAGGGGTATCTCCCCGATTTCCTCAACTCGGTTGCGCAAGATAAAGTTGTCCGTAACCAGATCCTTGTACATCTTGGTCCGTTCCTTCATCCATCCGCATATCTCTCGGATCTCGGAAGCGAAATTGTCGTCTATGTCGCAAGCAACCCCGCCGAAACGGTAGTAACAATAGGTTAATCTGGAGCCGGTAATGCGCTGCAAGGAATCCTGGATTCTCTCCCGGTTGTGGAAGGCATACATGATGGGGGTGAATGCGCCCAGGTCCAGAAGATAAGCCCCCCACCACAAGAGATGGGAGCAAATTCGGTTCAGTTCGCAGGTAATCACCCGGAGATACTCGGCCCGTTCCGGGACCTGGATGTCCATGAGTCTTTCCACGGCAGCCACATGGGCCCAGTTCCAGGCCATGGCGTGCAGGTAGTCCGTCCGGGGAGGGTTGGGCAGGTACTGGGGATAGGTCATTACCTCGCCCATTTTTTCGTGCATGCGGTGGATGTAGCCCAAAACCGGTTCAGCCCGGAGTATATATTCCCCGTCTATTTCCAGCAGAATGCGCAGCACACCGTGAGTAGAGGGATGTTGAGGACCCATGTTCAGGATCAGGGTGTCATCGCGCTTGGTTGGCTGGAATTTTTGGGCGTAAAAGTCGCCGCTGGTGTCTAGTCTTAGATCCAGGTTCATGACTTAGTACCTACTTTTTGATTTGGAACAGTTGCGGATTGCTTGTAAAAAGTCGTCGCTATCCACGGATACAGGAGTGTGCGTCAAATACGGATAAATCTGCTCCAAGTCTTTGCGGGCGGATTCATCCTTGAGCAAAGGAGGAGGTCCATCAAACTCCGGATCCAGCAGGAGAGGAATTAAATTGGGATGGTTTTGGAATTGGACTCCAAAAAAATCGTAGCATTCGCGCTCGTGCCAATCAGCACCGGGGTAAATGCTGGATATTGATGGTACTACAGGGTTATCCCGAGAAACTATAACCCTTAACACCACCCGTCCCGGTTGGTGGAAGCGGTCAAAATGATAGACAAGTTGAAAACCTTCCTGCATATCTAGGCAGGATACATCCTCCAGGAAGTACTCTGTTTCATCCATTTTGCGAACCGCTTTCAAGAGGTCTTGCGAGGCCACGAAGTAATCCAGGTCATAGCCGGTATACTTCGGGCCGGTAGGCTCTTTCTTTTCAGTTTTTTCAGGGGTTTCCTTTTCGGCAGTGGTTTCATCGGAATTTTGATTCTTCTCGGTCATTAGTTACCCCCTTGTGCTGAACTGGTAAGCTTGAAGAACTTGTCTTGTGAATTTTTTCCTTTTAGGTAAATAATTTGAAGCAAAACTTTTAGGTCTTTTCCGCCTCTTCGGATTTTTTCTCGGCTTGTTCCGGAAATCGCCACCATCTCCTGCCAGTGATTTTTTTCTGTACCTGGAAGAGTCCCTCGAAAAGACCTTCGGGCCTAGGTGGGCAGCCCGGAACATAAACGTCTACAGGTATCAGGTTGTCTACTCCTTCTATAATACCGTATTGGTTTTTATAGACGAAGGGTCCTCCGGATATGGCGCAGTTGCCCATAGCGATTACCCATTTGGGAGCAGGCATTTGTTCATACAGACGAGTAATTAAGGGGCCTAGCTTGCGGTTTACAGTACCGGCTACAATCATCAGGTCCGCCTGCCTGGGTGAAGGCCTGAACACCTCTGCCCCGAAACGGGCAGAATCGAATCTTGCCATCCCCCAGGACATCATTTCAATGGCGCAACAAGCCAGTCCAAAGGTCATGGGCCACAAGGACATAGCCCGGCAGATGTTTACTATCTTCTGAACCGGGGGATAGTTTATAGGTGGTTCGTCCACATTTAAATCGGTGTAGTATTGACTTGCTATGTCTTGATTTTCTTGGGCCATGTAAAGACTCCTTTTTTCCAGAAGTAGATGACCGAGGCAAACAGAATAACTATGAAGATCAAAAGTTTGATAAAGGAAACGTAGCTAGGATCCTCCACGTAGTATGTTGCTACAGGGAAGAGGTACAGCACGTCCACGTCAAATGCCAGAAAGAGCAAGGCATAAAAATAGTAATTTATCCCGAATTTGACCCAGGCTGAGCCATAGGGAACCATGCCGCATTCATAAGGCATTCTCAGTTCTTGGGCTTGGTTTCTGGGGGCTAGGAGATAGTTGAGAACTAGGGGGACAACAGCGAAGAAAATAATTCCTAGAACGAAGAAGTAAATGATAGCTATGTGTAGCCATGATACGCTCATAACGGTCCACTTCCTTGTATTTTAAACATTGCTGCGAAAGAGCGTGGCAACCATTTCTGAACAATATGAGCTATTCTTTAATCAAGAGTGCCTGTATCTGTCAATATAAAAAAGCAGTTTTAGAACAATTTTTTAATAAAATTGGTTAATCATGTAATTTCTTTCACGATTGGGTGAACTGGGTATTTGCAGGGACTGATAAGTTGCAGAAAAATAGTAGACAGAAAAAAGAAAATATATTTGATTATAAGAATCGTATCTTATATCAAAAATTTTCTAAAAATAACCTACTTTTGTGATGTGAATATCATGGCAGGGAAGCAGTTGGGGATACTTATGCAAGGTCAAAATTGAGGGTAAAATCAGGATTCTTGAGACTGAGACAGGAGTTAATAGTCGTATTTCCACAACATCCTGACTCTGCCTTCGGCATCGCTTTGGGCGGTTCCTTCCAACATGAATCTGGGTGTTAGCTCCACTTCCACGGATGCTTGGTCCGTGCCCCCTTCAATTCCTTTTCTGAATTGGATATAAACCTGCTCATGCACGTATTTGCCCAGGCCGAACTGAGTGTGGCCCTCATCAGGATCCTGAACTATCTCGATGTCATCCACCCCGATCATGGTGCGCACTTGTCCCATGAAGTCCGGACCGGTCTGACCCATGGCCAGGGTCCGGGCGGCATTGATCAGGGTAATGGCCTGAAAGGGGGTTAATGTGGAGGGATCCCGGCCAAAAAGCACCCAGGCCAGAATCTCGTCCTCGTGCATGGGAGGATCCGAGCTTAGATGAATTGCCGGTTGATCTGTACGACCAAGAATCCGGACAGTAATATCTTTGTCCCTGTGCTTGTAGTGTGCGGTAATATCCAGGGTGGGCTCCGGAGGATGGGAACCATCCAGATAGATTGTGGATCCCCTGTCCAAATCGAATCTGCGATCCAAAAAGGTAAGCCTGCCCCGGATCAGGTTCAGCTCTCCGCGAACCCTAGGTTCTTGGGCCGTGCCAGTCACGCGTAGATTGCCTCCCCACTCCGAATCCAAGCCCCGTCCCCGGACAAAAACCCGGGCAGGGAAGATGAGATCTAGGTCCAGATCTACCGGATATGCCCCCAAATCTACCTGCCTGGGAGGAGGGGGTAACTCCCTGTCCGGCTTGTTCTTTTCGGTTACTGGAAGATGAACCACTTCCGGGGGTGATTCCTTGGGGAGCTCAGCCTCAATCCGCTCGAATACCAAACGTCCTTGAACCGAAGCTTTTTGAGTATTCCCGGAAATTGCCAGGTCCCCGGAGGAGAGGATTATTGTAGCCAGAGGGTGTCTAAGAAGCTTGGCGTTTTTTGCGGTAAGCTCAAAGTGCCAGGGGAGGCTTTCTTCCAGGTCCAGATCCAAATGGCCTTGTCCTTGCACAAGCCCGGCTTCTCCATCTGTGGCTTCCAGCTTGCGAAGCTCTATTCTGTCCTCTCTAGCCTGTATCAGGGAGTGAATATCTTGCAAGTACACCCCTGCGGGTATATGTTCGTAATTACCGTCTGCAAGCTCCATGGTGCCGGAAAAAACCGGGTTCTGGGTAGTTCCTTCAATATTCAAGTCAGCCTTGGCTCGTCCGGTGAGCAGCTGATCCGCAGGAAGGAGAAAAGGAGTGATGGTCCCCAGCTCCAGCGCGGCAATAAGACTTCCGTTTAGGGGGGTGGGACTGGGAAGATGGATACTAGCCGGAGAAAGACTGAGATGCACTGGGAGATAGAGCTCCATTTGGGCCAGTTGTTCCTGGTCCCCGAGTAAAGATAGCTGGATATCCAGGTTGTTGTCTCTTAGCCGGGCGTGGGTCAAAAAATCCAGACTGGGCAGATCCTCGAAATCTTCACGAGGGGAACCGACATTGGTTGCTGAAATGCTCGCCTCAGCTGTAACAGCATCAGGTGGACCGTTCAACTTCAAATCAGCTCCCAATTCTCCCTGCAATCCCTCTAAGGCAGCAACAGGGATGTCAGCAAGAGGCAAGTCAGATAAACTGGCCCTGAGCATGGCCTCTTCCGGTGTGACATGACCGCGGGCTTTTAAAGTGCCCGCTCCCAAGCGTAACTCAAAAGGGCTAAGCTGGGTCTGATCTTCTGAGTGGCTTAATTCAAGCGGTTTCACCATGGTGAATTCTTTTTGGGCGTAACTGCCCTCCATGGCTTCCAGGAGAAAATGATGCTGTTTTTGGTCATGGGAATAGTTCGCCAGGGCACTGACTTCCAAGGGATGTCCGGCCTGTCCGGATATCTCGGTGGCCAAGGTGTAGTCCAGATCTTGGCCTTGTACGGTTGTTCTCCAGGTACTGGCGTAAAACTGCTCTATACTTACGCCGAGCAGGTTAAGGTCCGCTTCCAGATCTTTTTCTGAGAACGCATCCCGGAGTCTGCCCTGCAAATCCAACTGGGTAATGCTTAAGGATTCTACTACTAGCTCCGTACCTTCCAAGTGCAGGTCCAGATCCTGTTTGTTGCCCACAGGCTCGAAATAGAGGCTTCCTATTAGCTCCCCGTAAGTTTCTACAGGGATGAATTCTGAGAAGGATTGCAGCTCCGGAACCGAGAGCTTCATTTTTCCCTTGGCCAAACCGGTATCAAGATCCATATCCATATCCCCGGAAAAATGGGAACCCATTCCTGTGACCTGAATGTTGGGCAGGGATAGGGAATTGTCTTGTAATGAGAAGTCGGATCCTATGTCCAGGGATCCTTGTTCTGACATTAGATCTAGATTTATCCCGCCATAAAAGATCTCGGGCTGATAAACAGAGTCCATCTCTGCCTGTATCTGCATTTTAGGCAGCTCCGGTTCCGGCTGGAAGTCTGAAATTTCCGTTTGGGCAGAGAGATGTAACTCGTCCCATCTACCCTGGGCCGAGGCAGAAGCGGATACGCTTCCGGTCAAATCCCGGTCCAGACTCGCGCCTAAAGAGCTAAGGCTGGGCAGGCGAGTCCGGGCATGCATATCCAGGTTTCTTTTATCCAGGTAGATCGTGCCTTGGGCCATTAACTCCGCTTCCCGGGTTTGCAGTTCCAGATTCCTTAATACCAGATCAAGCTCCGGAGTTAGGGAAAGGTTGGCCTGCAAAGCGGGGTCCGGGCCCATCAGCGTATTCAGGGAGTCTTCCCGGATGTGCCAGTCTGATGCCTTGAGCTTGGTCTGCAAATGGTATTGTTTTTCTGGTATATTGCCTTGGGTTTTAGCCTCTATATCCAGGTTCCCCCCGATTTCCTTCTTGGCTTTATGGGGCAAGAAGTCTTGGACGGAAGATATTTGGCTGTGAACTCTGGAGGTGAATTCCAAGGATTCCAGGTCCATTTCCCCTGTTGCCTCGGCGCTAAAATTTTTGCCTGTCAATAGAAGCTGATTAGCGCTTAAAGTGTTGGCCCGGGAGTAATCCAGGTCGAATGCCAGGCTCAGCTCTTCAGGGATGCTGGGATGTTCGGTATAATGCAGGCCGTGGGCAGTGATTTCCCCTTGTGCGGAAGCCAGTAAATCTTTTTCCGGGTTGAAGCCCCTTAGATCAGCCTCAAGAGCAGCACCTTGCAGGGAGAAACCATGACCATGCAAACGGCCTAGATAGATACCAGCTTGAACTTCCGGGGAGATGAGTTTACCTTGAAAATCTGCCTGTACCGCAACTGGATCATATGAGGTTATGTCCGCAGAATCCAGCAAGGGGTTGATATCTTTAACTTCCAGAGATGTAGAGCTCTGGATCTGCATATTCCCCAGGGCAAGCTCTCCTTGGCTTTCAATAGAGATCTCCGGGGAGCCAAGCTCCAGGTTCTCCCACTTCACCACCTCAGGGCCGGGATCAAAGGAAACACTGCTTTTCAGGGTTAAAGGATGCTGCAGGTAATGTCTTAGTTCTTTTTGCGGCATCATATCCGGGCTTATGTTTATGTCTCCCCGAGTGACAAGATGCAGTTGTTGTTGCGGAGTTTGCAGGTTGAGATCCAGGTCCGCTTCAAACTTTTCCTCACCCCGAAGGCTCATCTTGCCGCTCCAATCCGAAAGCTTACCTGAGCCCTCAAGGATCAGCGAGGTCCTAGGAGGCAGATTCTTGTCCGGAAACCAGGCAGGCAGGGTGGCAGTATCCAAAAAGCTGGCATCCACATCCAGGATCCCTGGTTCGTGCTCCAGAGACAGATTTAGTGCCATATGGGTTTCAGTTTTGTCCAGGCGCTTAAGATCCAGGTTAACCAAGGATACCCGGTCCTGGTTAAAAAGCATGCCCCCGTCCAGGGCAAACTCCGCTTGCTCCCCAAAGACATTCTTATCCACCAGGATCCTTTTCAAATAGAAGCTTTCCAGGTTCACAGCAGGCAAGGGTAGCTCGTCTATTTCTGGAGGGTCCATTTCCTCATGGGGGTCGTATTCCGGCAAGCGCTTGAAGCCCAGTTCCTGGGCACCCAATTCATATATATAAATCTCCCAATTCAAGAGATGCTTCAGGGACCAGTGCAGTCTCAACGTGTCCATTTCCAGCCAGGCCCCATCTCGGTCATGAACGCTTAAACCATCCAGTTGGAAATCAAACGGGACTCTGCCGGAAAAGCCGCTTACTTCCACACGGCCATCCTCCCAGACCAGGACCCGGTTCAGGGTTTTTTCCAGATACTTTTGCCCGGAATCAGTTTGCAGCCAAGCCAAGGCAGCCCCCACCAGGAGCAGAAGCAGAAAAAGCAAAAGGGTCAGGGCAAAAACAAAACGCAATATATATTTTTTCATGAAATTAAAACGCCTGTCCTAGGCTGAGATAGAGTTGAAAAGTATCATCTATATCATCCCTGGGATTCAAGGGAAAAGCTATATCCGCCCTAAAGGGGCCAAAATCGGTGAAAAAACGGTAACCTATGCCTGCTCCCCATTGGAGATCCTGGGAGAAGTCCGGATAGGAGTCCTCGTATGCCTGTCCCCCGTCCAGAAACGTGACTATTCCTGAGCGTTGAGTCAACCTGAACCTGAGCTCCGCGTTGACTTCAAACTTGGATAGGGCACCTATGGGTTCTTGATCCACCATAGGTCCTACCTCTTGATACCCGTATCCCCGGATAGAGCCGCCACCTCCGGCATAAAAGCGCTCATCAGGAGGAACTTTGTTTCTGGATTCCGCTCCTATACTGCCATAAGCCAACCTGTTGGCCAAAACAATTTTGTTTTGCGGCCAGATTTCCCAATAATTGTTCAAGCTGGTGTAACCTTTCAGGAACGCGGTTTCCGGATCCCAGGTATCCAAGAAAGGTGTAAGCCTAAGGTTGAAACGCATGCCCTGGGAAGGATCCAGGACATCTTCCCTGGAGTCATAGAGCAGGTTGGTGGGGAAATAGAGAAGACCCAGATCAGTTTTTTCGTCCAGTTGCTCCACCTGGGAGATGCGATACCCGATTCCCCCTCCCAAAGACAGTTCCTGGGTTAACTGTCTGTCAATTGTGGCAGAGGTGAATATACTTGTGGCGTCATACGCATCAGTGTATTCCTCCATGTAGCCGGCTTTCAGGATCAAATTCTGATCCGGGCGCCTGAAGCTGGGAATGGTGTATTCGGTTTCCAGGGCGCGTTCTACTTCGGACAGGGTTAAATCTATTTCCAGGTTTTCTCCTCTGCCTCGGAGATTTCTGTGTCTCCAGCCCAGCCTAAGCTCAGGTCCAATATCCGTGTGATACCCTACACCGGCCCGGAAGGTCCTGGGAGCTCTTTCCTGGACCCGAATATTCATGGGCAGGTTGTCATTTTCCAGGCTTTGGGCATGGTCGATTTCCACCACGGAAAAAAGCCCGGTAGCGGTGAGCTCGCGACGGAGGGTATCCATCTTGGGTGCCTGAAACTTTTCTTTCCCTTTTTTCCAAGGGATTTTTTCCAGGATGAATCCGGGCTCCACCCGCTCCAGACCGGAGATCTCGGCTTCCCCGAAAACAGCCCTGGGCCCCGGATCAAAAGTTATGTGAACCGCGGCGCTCTGATGGGCATGATCGATTACTACTTCCTGGATTTTGCTTTCAGGGAAAGGAAATCCCCTGGATCTTAAATAACTGTTCAATTTTCTGGGGGCTTCGGAAACAGGCTTGGCCTCCATTCTTTCGCCCTGCATAAGTCCTAGCTCCCGTGGCTCGGGCAGCTCAATATCCTTTTTCGGATCCTTGTTGATCATGATTACATCTGTCAAATAGTATTCCGGGCCTGGGTCGATCTCGAATATTACCTGGACAGGCTCTTGATCTTCCTGGATATGGTACACGATATCCGGGGCATAATAGCCGAACGATCTCAAGGCCCCGACAAACTCGGAGATATCTTCCCGGGCCCTTCTTTTTAGCTGGCCTATGCTGACCAGGGGACGTTCTTCCAGGGCCACTGTATCCGAGATTTGCCTCAGGGTGTTGCGGATCTTTTCCTGGATATCACCCTTGATATGGGTTTGGTACGATTTCTGTTCTTGTGACCTGGTTGCGGGTTCTTCTTGGGCCTGTGCTAGGTTGCCGTGGAAGCAGAAGAACAGAAAAAGTAAGAATAAAATCAAAAATCGTGGGATCATTTAGGGGATTATAGGGCAGACAAGCGAATTGAGCAAGGCTTGTTAAAGATGCAACTGCAAAAAGTCCTTTTTGCAGTTGCAGGAGTCAGGAGACAGGGGTCAGGAGTCAATACAAACAAAGAGCTATGAGTTTGATTTATTGCTGAATTACTCATGATCCGACTTTTTGCAGGCACATCTTAAAGCTGGAGAGTCAAAAGTTTTCGTGCAACTATCTGGATTTATTTTATCTTTTCAGAGTTACAACTGTCTGCAGCCATTCAGTTATAACGCTCTAAAATTATTGGCTTTTGTTCTTTAACCATTAACAGATAACGGATAACTTTTAACTCTCAAGTTAAAGGTACTTGCGATTTTTTCCCGTGTTTTTAAAAAAGATTTTTGTCAAACATGGTGAATGGTTGCGATTTTTTTGTCGTAAAAATCTATCCTAATCCGGATTCAAAGTTTTAATGTTTAATAACGATAATGTCCGGACAGCGCAAGGGGATGATTGAGATTTGGAGCACAAATTTGCCCGCCCAGAGATTTTTCCGGCTATCCGCCGGATTTAAGCAATTTGCAGGTGTTTGGACTTATCTTGCCTCCTGAGCAGCAGTAAATGATTGCGGTCAATCTCTAAGCATGCAGGCATCAGTTGCCAGTGGTCAACTCATGTTTGGGCTTATCCAATATAATTGGGGATATTCATGAACAGGTTCTCGGTGAACGAGACCATGGTCTCCATGATCCAGGGAAAAGCAAACAGCAGGGCCAAAAATACAGCAATAATCTTGGGAACGATGGTCAGGGTCATTTCCTGGATCTGTGTGGCAGCCTGGAGTATAGCTATGATCATTCCCACTATCATACCTATTCCCAGCATGGGCAGGGCTATCATCAAGGCAGTTTCAATGGATTGCCTGGCAAATCCCACTATAAATTCCGGTGTCATAAACGATTTCCCCTTTTTATTTTTGGATTTTCGTAACTATTCACCAAATTACTTTTAACTCACAACTGGATAGTCAAAAGTTCTCGCACAACACGCTGGAATTATAGTATTTTTCCAAATTCCAACTCTCCAGTAACATTCAGGATGTAACTACTTGAAATCACAAGTTTTTTTCTTTAACTATTAACTGATAACTTTTAACTCTCCAGCTCACAAGATCTCAGACAAAGCTGTTCACCAGCGAACCTACCAAGAGGTTCCAACCGTCCACCATGACAAATAGCAGTATCTTGAAGGGCATGGAGATCATGACCGGGGGCAGCATCATCATGCCCATGGAGAGCAGGATGCTGGCCACTACCATGTCCAGGATCAAAAATGGTACATAGATCATGAACCCGATTTGAAAGGCGGTTTTAAGCTCGCTGATCAGGAAGGCCGGTATAAGGAGCTTGGTGGGTACTTCCTCCATGTTTTCCGGGCGGTCCTTTTCCGTGATGGAATAAAATATGGACAAATCCTTCTCCCGGGTATGCTGGAACATGAATTCCCGCATGGGCTCTTCCGCATTGGCCAGGGCCTTGCTGTACCCGATTTCCTCGTTGAGATACGGTTGCAGGGCCCGGTCGTTTATTTCCTTGCCTATGGGGGCCATGATGGCCACGGTCAAGAAGATTGCCAAGGCGGCTAGAACTTGGTTGGGAGGCATCTGCTGGGTGCCCAGGGCGTGGCGGATAAAGGAAAAGACAATGATCAAGCGGGTAAAGCAGGTAACTGTCAAAATTATGGCTGGAGCCACCGAGAGAACCGTCAACAGGAAGAGTATTTCCAGAACTACGGCTACTTGTTCCGGTTCAGACTCTTCAGCTGAAAGCTCTAGGGAAAGGGAGGGAAGCGTGGGTTCCGCCTGGGCCACAGCAGGCACCACAAGCGGGATCAGGCTAAGAAGTGTCCAAATCAGAATTTTTTTGGGATAAAACCTGGGCAAAATCTTGGTCCTGTTCATGGTCCGCATCCATCTCCTTGATTAAGTTGATCTGAGAGTCAGTGACCCCCAGTACCAGATACTTATTCAAAAAGCGGACCACAACGATGCTCTTCTTGGGACCTAGGCTTAAAACGGCTTTGGTTTGCAGGTAGTTGGAGTGGGAAAAACCCAGGCCAGCCTTGTGGCCATAACGTTTGAGTAGATAATAGGCCAAGAGAATGACAGCCAGGATCAAAAGCAGGGCCCCGACCATTTTGATCCCGGCCAGACCCATGTCCATGGAGTTGTTTATCGCGTTATCCAAGCTTCTTAACCCTTTCCACTGGGCTTATGATATCTGTCAGGCGCACGCCGAACTTCTCGTTGATAACAACAGCTTCCCCCCGGGCAACCAGCTTGCCGTTGACAAGGACCTCCAGGGGCTCGCCAGCCAGCTTGTTAAGCTCCACCACTGAGCCTTGACCCAGTTGCAGAAGCTCATTGATTAGGAGTTGAGTTCCCCCCAATTGGGCGGTAACAGTCAAGGGAATGTCCAGGATAAAGTCCAGGTCCCTCTTGGTACCTTCGGTTTGTTTTTTGGCCTCTTCTGTCAGATCCTTGAACTCAGCATCCTTGCTCTGGGAGCTCAAGGTTTTCTGCTCTTGCTCCTCCTTGAGGTTTTCTTCCTCTTCAGTGGCCAAGGCCTTGGCCCATTCGTCAGCCAAGTCCTGTTCGGACTTTTCCTGATCCTGGTCCTGGGATTCCTGGGAAGAGTCCTGGGGCTGTTCTTCCTGCTCCTCCAGGGCTGCGGCCCATTCCTCAGCTAATTTATCCTGATCGGTGTCGTTCTTCTTGTTTTTTGCGCTCATAACTTATCCTTTCTAGAAGTTGGTTTCTTCTTCCTGGACTACCTGGAAAGCCTTGTTCCCTTTGACGTATCCGGGCAGGCCGTGAAATTTGAGCACCCCTTCCACGTAGCCCTCAAGATAATCGTCCTGATCCGTATCCAAAAGCAGAATATCCCCTTTTTCCATATTAAGGAGCTGTCTTCCGGTTATTTGGGTCTGTCCCATGGTCACATTGAAATCTACTGGGATTTCCATGAGTCGTTCCTTGAATCGGGTAAGCCAGGCATGATCCACTTCTAGACGTTCGGATTGGTAGGAGGCGTACAGCTTGGAACGGATAGGCTCTATGGTGGCGTAGGGCAGACATATTACCAAGGAACCTATGGCGTTCTCCAGTTCTACCTCGAATGTAATTACCACCACCACGTCGCTGGGAGGAACCACGGTAGCGAACTGAGGATTTACTTCGGACCTGGTGAGCTCAATCCCCACTTCATGCACCGGACGCCAAGCGTCTTCCAGATTGCCCAGAAGCATTTTCACGACTTTGACCACGATGCTTTGTTCTATAGGGGTGAAGTCCCTACCTTCGATCTTGGGCTGGGTACCTGTGCCCCCAAAGAAATTCTCCACCAGGGCGAACACCAGTCTGGTATCCACGATCATCAGAGCGTTTCCGCGCAGGGGATCCACCTTGAAGATGTTTATGCTCGTGGGTACCGGCAAGGAGCGCATGAAATCCCCGAACTTGGACATATCAATGGATATGGGATTGACATCCACTCTTTTGCGCATGGTGTTGGCCATGGTATTGGTGGCTAGCCGGGCGAAGCGGTCGTTAATGATTTCCAGGACCGGCATGCGTCCGCGAATGATGCGGTCCTGGTTGGACAAGTCAAAGGACACAACCCCGGAATCCTCTTCCTCAGGGGCGTCGGTCTCTGTTTCCACCTCTCCTCCGGTAAGTCCCGTGAGAAGAGCGTCCACTTCGCTTTGATCCAGTATTTTGTTCATGGCAAAGTCTTAAATAGGTTTTTTTAGGTTTCTTGAGAGTTAAAAGCAAAGGGTCCAAGTTAAAAAAGTAAGACTAGAAAATCAGTACGTTAAGCTAGAGAATGATATGGACATTAACAGGTTAGAAATTCTAAAGAAAAACAGAGTGTTGTCCAGGAACTTTTGCCTCTCGAGTTGTTAGTGAATGCATTTAAAATACCAGGATCTCACATACCCAGAAAGCCTTATTGGACCACGAATTCCGTAAAATAGACCTTGACCACTCTGCCCTGACCGATAACCTGGTTCAATCTTTCCACGATCTCATGCCTTAACTGGATTTTTTGATCCATAGCCCTTATATCCTCGAAGGTTTTACTGGAAAGCAGCATTAAAACCGAATCCCGGACCTGGGCTTGCTTGTCCTGCAAGTCTTCTGCTGCGTTGCTATCTACGGTTTCAACCTCGATGGTGGCCCTCAGATATCTCCTTCCCAGGGGATCAGCCAAATTAACCACAAAGGGGTCCAGCTCCACCATTTCGGTATCCTCGGGATGGTCCGGCGTAGCCTCTTCTTCGACTTGTTCCGGATCCTGGTCCTGTTGGTCCATGAAATACTGATAGCCAAAAAAACCTCCTACCCCCAAAACTGCCACAATAACGAAAATGAGCAGCAGTTTAAGCCATAAGGATCTTTTCTTTTTTCCCTCTTCTTCAGCCATTGAAACTCCAGAAAATTTTATAAAATATTAGTATGTTTACAACCTATAGTCAAAAGAATGCTATTGCTTTATTTATATTTTCTCAGCATTTGCCAAGTATTTCAAGCTTGGATCCATAAGTTTTACATATAAGGTCTAGGGGCCTTTTTGAAAAGAATCTCCACCCGCCTGTTCTGGGCCCGGCCCTCCTCGGTCTCATGATCAGCCACAGGAAAGTGGGGTCCGTAAGCAGAAACAGACAACCTGTCCTGTTCCACATCATTGATCAATAAATGCTCTGTAACCGCCATGGCCCGGTGGGCAGCAAAATCGTAGTTGTCCATGGTGATTCCGGGAATATTACATGTATAACCGGCTACGTTCACTGGAGCCGGCCAACTTTGCACCAGGGGAATGATCTGCTCCAGTATCTGCCTGCCTTCCGGGGTTAGGCTGGTTTGCTCAAATGGGAAAAGCAACTCGTCTGTCATGAGCAGGGCCACTCCCTCGGGCCTTACCAGTATTTCCAGGTTTTCCTCCAGGGTGCTTCTGCTGATTTCCGGAGGCAGCTCGTCATCCGGGAAAAGGAGATCCTTGATCCTGTCCTGTTTTTCCAAGATTTCCCAGGGTTTTTCTACTACATCCTCGAATACAGTGAATTTATCTGGCATCCTGCCCGCGGTCTTGGGGGTTAGGAAGCCGGTATCCTGCCTGAACACGCTAACCATCTCATGGATTTTCTCGCGGTCCATGGCACCCATGCTGAGAACCAGGACGAAAAAGGTAAGCAGAACGGTTACCAGGTCCGAAAAGGTCATCATCCATATAGGCTTGGGTGCTCCGCCCTTTTTTTTCCTTCTCCTGGCCAATGCAATATCCTCCGAACTAATTCAGCTCGAACAGAAAATCCCGGTGTTCGTATTCCTGGGGATCCTCCGGCTCCAGTGCTGCTGCCTCTTCCGCCCGGGCATGGGTCCATTCCGGATTGCGTTTATCCAGCACAATGTCCACCCTGCGGTTGTTGCTGCGTCCCTGCTCAGTTCGGTTGCTGTATCTGGGCTGAAATTTTCCGAAGGCCTCCACTCGGATCATTTCCGGGTCTACCCCTTGTTCCAGGACGTAGCGATATACGTTCAGAACCCGGTCCAGGGACAGCTCCCAGGAAGGATTGATTATCTCCTGATCGCGCAGGGCTTCCCAGCCCACGCCGAATTCGTCCCGGAGCAGGGAGGTATGCCCGGCCAAAAGGACCGGATACTCCAGATCCTGCAAAACCGGAACTATTTTATCCAGAAGGTCTGTACCTTCCGGGGTGAGCTCCACTTCCCCGGGCTGGAAAAGTACCTCGGAATTTACTGTAAAGACTTGTACAAACTCACCTTCCACAAAGTTAAGATCCTGGGTCTTATCGTCCCAGAGCAAAGGTTTCAGCTGCTGCAGATCCCCGTCATCAGGCATGGGACCAGGTTCCAGGGCACGTTCAATATCGGTCTGGTCCAAAACATCCACTTTGCCCGGACCCAAGCCCTCGCCAAAGGTGCCGTGCAAGCTTTCGATTACCAGCTCGATTTTCCTGCGGTCCTCGAAGGTGGCATGGGTGACCAGGAAAATAAAGAAGACCAGCACCACTAGCATGAGGGACAAAAAGGGGAGGAGCCATTTATCTTCCCCGCCGCTGTCCTCTTCCTTTTTCTTCTTACGGGCCATTTACTTCTCTTCGGATCGCCTGGATTTAGGAGGCAGATAACTGTTTATCTTCTCTTCTATGATTCTGGGATTTTCACCTTTGGAGATGCACAGGATACCTTCCAGGATCATCTCCTTAACCATTATCTCTTCCTTGCTTCTATTTTTAAGCTTGCCGGATAAGGGTATGAAGAGCACGTTGGCCAAGATAATACCGTAGAATGTGGTGATCAGGGCTATGGCCATGGCCGGGCCGATGGCTGCGGGATCGTCCAGGTCCTGAAGCATGAGAACCAGTCCTATCAGGGTGCCGGTCATACCCATAGCAGGAGCAAAGGTTCCCATGGCAGCCAATAGGTCCACTCCCGTCTGGTGACGATCCTCTATATTGGAGATCTCTGTCTCCATAATTTCCTGGATGGTTTGCGGCTCCAGGCCGTCTACAGTCAGTTGCAGACCCTTTTGCAGGTAGGGATCTTCTACCTCCTGCAGTATGGGCTCCAAGGCGAGAATGCCTTCCCTGCGGGCCTTGTTGGCGTACCCTATGAATTGCTCTATGATTTCCTGGGGACTCTGAATTTTGGGAGCAAAAGCATGTTTAACTATTCCCACCAATCCCAGAACGTTTTTAAGGGGATAGTTAACCATGGTGGCACCGATGGTTCCCCCAAAAACAATCAGGGCGGCTGTAAAGTTTAAAAATACTGCCGGACTGCCTCCCAGGACAATAGCAGCCGAGAATAGTCCGAAAGCGATGACAATACCTAGTACAGTAGAGATATCCATAGGTCTTCTAAGTGTTTTTTAAATGTTCATAAAATGGTTAACCACGGCTGTATACCAGTCAAGTTAAGCTCCATTCCCCCCGGGGATTATAACTTTAATAGACAATCTACTTTAATTTATCGGCAGAAAACAGGAATGGGTTTAATTTTCCTGGAACTTGATTCCGCGGCGCTATAGGTCGTATTTTGCAAAGCATGCGCTTCCATATTCAGATTCAGCCGCTTACCCCGCATTCCGGTCTGGATCCCAAAAGAACACTGCCTAGGCGGATGAGGGTGGCCCCTTCCTGCACAGCCTGGACATAATCCTGGGACATGCCCATGGATAGATGGGGGAGTTTCACATTCAGGTCCTGCTCCAGGTTGTCCTTGAGGGTTCTAAGCTCCGCGAAATAAGGCCGGGATTCTTCCGGATCCCGGGAGAGCGGGGGCATCAACATCAAGCCGGAGAGCCGCAGACTTTCCAATTGGTATATATAACTGGCAAATTCATGCAAATCCTGCTTCCATATGCCAGCTTTCTGGCGTTCCCTGCCCAGGTTAACCTGGATCAGTACTTCCTGGATCAGGCCCAGTTTTTGGGCCCTTTTGCTTAAGGCCTGGGCAGTTTTGTAAGAGTCCAGGGAATGCACCAAATGGAATGCCTCCGGGATGTATTTGGCCTTATTGCTTTGCAGACCGCCTATGAAATGCCATTTAAGGTTCTTATCCCCTAGGGCCCGGATTTTTTCCAGGCCTTCCTGGACGTAGTTTTCACCGAAATGTATATGTCCCAGTTGGGCCAAGGCCTGGATTCTTTCCCAGGGCTGTTTCTTGGAGGCAGCCACAATGGTTACTTCCCGCTCCGGATCCGGGCATGAAACCAGGGCAGCCCGGATTTTTTCCCGGATGGAGTCCAGGTTGTTTTGAAGCTCAAGTACCATTTCCTTGTTATTTGTTTCAGCAATCAACATGTATTGTTCTCCTGTTCCTGGATTAATTCCATTTCCGGTTCCACGTTTTTGTCCGGAGTGCTTAGCCGGGCAAAAACCAGGTATCCGGTATGAGCTACCATGCGGTCCTCGGGTCTTAAACGATCCGCTACCGGCTTATAGTGTCTCAGGAAAATCTCCACTACTTCCAAAAAACAGAAAGGCCTGTTTTCCATTGCTTCCAAGAGCTTGCTCACTTGGTTCATGGTGGGCAGTAAAAAGCCCACGGGTCCTCCGGGAACTAACGCCTCGGGGATATGCTCCAAATAATCCCAGGGGGTTCGCACGTCCAGAAACAGAGCGTCCACATTGGATATTAGCCCGAACCCGGATTCAATATCCTGGTTAACTATTTCCACCCTGGATTCCAGCCCGGTTTTTTCCAGATTCAAACGGCACAGGGAGGCAAACTCATCCCGGCGTTCAAACGAGATAACCCGTCCTTCAGGGCCGGCAAACCAGGCCAGGGCGGTAGTAAGAGCCCCGGAGCCGGAGCCCGCCTCGATCACCTTGCACCCGGGAGCAATGCCCAGCTTTATTACAATGTAACCGATGTCCTTGGGATAGATAATCTGGGTTTGGCGTTTGACGGATTTGATCAAATCATAAAGCGTAGGTTTCATAATTGTGTAAGCCTTGTCCATATGAGTATATATCTTGCCTCCAAAATCCTGTTCCAGCACTTTTTGCATTTGAAGCTGGCCATCATTGGTGTTAAGTATATCTTCGGGATGTACAACTCGAAAGTAACGCTTGCCCTTGGGGCTGACCAGCATTACTAATTGTCCAGGGTTTATCATTGGTTGACCTCCGTTTTTTATTCCAAGATGCTGCTTGCACAGGGATGTAAAGGTGTTGGTTAGCTTTTGACTCAGGCTGATAACATTGGGGGTAACCCAATTAGCAGTGCCGGGTAGAAAAGCCCAAGGTCTTTTATATGTCAAGACATGGATATAAAAAAGTGGTTTGCAGTCAGTAGATTAAAATTTTAGGTTATGCAGCGGATGTTCAAATATATTTTCGGTCCAGTTCTGTCCTCAAGACTGGGAAGATCCTTAGGAGTAGATCTTCTGGGCGATCGCATATGCTCCTTTGATTGTTTGTACTGCGAGTGCGGCCCTACCCATTCCCAGACACTGCACAGGGCTCCTTATGTGCATAAAGATCGGGTTCTGCAAGAGCTTGAGACCTGGCTAGCCTTAGATGATCATCCAGAAATAGATTGTATCACTTTGGGCGGGGAAGGTGAACCTTGCTTGAACCTGCATCTGGGACAAATTATTGAGGGCATTAAAAACATGGTTCCGGAGATCCCCGTGGCAGTGCTTACCAACTCCTCCCTGCTCTTCAGTTCCGAGGTGCGCAAGGAGCTGGGGGCAGCGGATGTGGTTTTGCCCTCCCTGGATACCCTGATGCCCCGGGAATTCGCCAGGTTGAACAGGCCTTGCACGGGACTGGATATCGGGAGCCTAGCGCAAAATCTGACCAGATTTTGCCAGGGATTTTCCGGCAGGATTTACCTGGAAATTCTCTTGGTTCCAGGAGTAAACGATTCCCAGGAAAACCTGGAAAAGATGCAGGAATTTTTAAGGGATTTTAAGCGGGACCGGGTGGATATTACCTGTATGAGCAGGCCCGGGGCTCATATGCAGCCGGCTGTTCCAGACCCGGACGTGCTGCACAAATGGAGAAGCTTTTTACAAATTGATCCCCAGGATAATCCTGCCGGTCTTTTTAATCACGGGCAGGGGGAGAAACGTAAGGTTAACACCGGATGTATTCTGGATTCCCTTCGAAGAAGGCCGCAGACCCGGGAGCAGTTATGTGCGGCCCTGGGGTTGGATCCCGGGGAGACCGCTGCCATTTTAGATAACCTCCAGGCATCGGGCTTGATTCAGGCTATCCAGGAGCGGGATCAAAAATTTTATACCAGTAAAGGATTTTAGTATGGCTACAGGCAAGAAAAGAAAGAGGAAAATGTTTCTCAGCGTGCTGCCCGGGGAACAGATTGAACTGGTTTTGGCCTTGGACGGTGTGATCCAGGAATATTACGTGGAAATGTTGGGTCAAGCCAAGACCAAGGGCAATATTTACAAGGGGAAGATCCACAATATTGATCAGGCCCTGCAGGCTGCTTTTATCGACTACGGAGTGGGAAAGAACGGCTTTTTGCAAGTGGATGAAGTGCATCCGGAATATTACCAAAGGGATCTCAAGCCTGCCAAAGGATATAAATATCCCCCTCTCCAAAGGGTTTTAAAGCCAGGTCAGGAGCTTCTGGTCCAGGTGGTCAAGGAGCCCACCGGTAGCAAAGGGGCTTTTCTGACCACTTATTTGTCTCTGCCGGGACGCTATTTCGTGCTCACCCCGGGCCGCGATCAGATGGGCATATCCCGAAAAATCGAGGATGAAAAGGAAAGGGAGCGTTTGAAATCCATTGTCCAGGAGCTAAACCTGGAAGAGGGAGTAGGGGTGATTGTCCGGACGGTGAGCGAAGGCCGGAGCAAGACCGATCTTTCCAGGGATCTCCAATTCTTGAAGCGTCTTTGGAAGGAGGTGCGAAAGAAGGGGGTTTCGGAAGAAGTGCCTGCCCTGATCTACGAAGAAAAAGACCTGGCGTTCAGGGCGGTTCGGGATTACCTGACCCAGGATGTTTCCGAGATCTGGGTGGATAACGACCAGGTAGCGGAGCAGGTCCAGGAGTTCGTAAGCCTGGTTTATCCCCGGCGGAAGAAGATGGTCCGGTTGCATAACGACCCGGAAAAAACCCTGATGGAGCGTTTCAATCTGGAAAAGCAGATCAGTCAGATCTTTTCCCGAGAAGTAGAACTGCCCAGCGGTGGCCGCTTGGTTTTTGATCAAACCGAGGCGCTTATGGCAGTGGATATCAACTCCGGGAAAATAGGGGGAGAGAAGGATTTTCGGGAAATGGCCTACAAGACCAACCTGGAGGCTGCTGAAAGCATTCCCAGGCAGTTGATGCTCCGGGATGTGGGGGGACAGGTTATCATCGACTTTATCGAGATGAAGGATAAAAAACACGTAAGTGATGTGGAAAAGACCCTGCGCACGGCTTTGAAGTCAGATAAAGCCCGAACCGATATGAGCCGTATGTCCAGATTCGGTCTTATCCAGTTGGTCCGGCAGAGACTGGGGATATCCGCCCTGTCCGTGACCATGGAAAACTGCCCCCGTTGTCAGGGAACAGGCACGGTTAGAAACATGGAATGGCAGGCGCTGCAGTCTCAAAAGGAAATTTATCGCCTGTTAAGGCGCAAGAACTGCCCCTCCCCCTTGGAGTATACCGTAAACCCGGAGCTCGCCATGTATCTTTTGAATTACAAGCGGGACAAGCTGGCCAGGATGGAAGAGCAGTTCGAGCGCCAGATCCTGATCCTTGCCAAGGAGAATTAAGAGGTGCCACCCAGGGTGCTTGTGCATGTTTGCTGCGGCCCATGCGCCATTTATCCCCTGCAGGCTTTAAGAGAGCAAGGTTACCAGGTGATGGGGCTTTTTTACAATCCCAATATTCATCCCTTGCAGGAGTATCTTTTGCGTAGAGAAGCGCTCCAGGAAGTAGCCCGGAGGTTGGAAGTAAAAATCATTTATCTGGATAAGGAGTATGATCCCCGGGATTTTTTGCGCCAGATAGTTTTTCGCGAGGACTGGAGATGTTTTTTGTGTCAGCAGATGCGCTTGGAGCGTACCCGCCTAGTGGCCCAGAGAGGAGGCTTCGATTTTTTCAGCACCACTCTTCTGTCCAGCAAGAAACAGCCCCATGAGCAGGTAAAAAGACTAGGACACACTCTGGAGCGTTCTCAATGTGGTTTTTTGTACCAGGATTTTCGGGGCGGTGGCAATTATGCTGAAAAGGATGAAGGCATGCACACGGAAATATACCGCCAGAATTACTGCGGCTGCATTTACAGTGAGCTTGAGAGATTTAAAAATAGATTATGAGTCGGACAGGGAGGGCTTGCGGGACGAATTCCCGGGATGATGCACATGCAAAAAGTCAGCAAGAAAAATTTCAAGAAAAACGAACTATCGTAACTCTTTGTTTTTACTGACTCCTGACCACTGACTACTGTCTGCTGCCACTGCAAAAAGGATTTTTGCAGTGGCATCCGGGATTTTTTCCAGGCATAAAAAATTATGCTGCTGTATATCCATGTACCGTTTTGCAGAAAGAAATGCGCTTATTGCGCCTTTGCCTCCCAGGAATACATATCTGAACCGGCAGAGATTTATCTGCAGGCCCTGGAGCACGAGATAAAGGTCCGCAGCAGGGAGATTGAGGACAAGTCCATTACCAGCCTTTATCTGGGAGGGGGAACGCCCACAATTTTGCCTTTGTCCGCTCTTAGCCGGATTCTGGAGTGCGTGTACCGGCACCTGGAACCTGTGTCCGGGTGCGAGTTCACTATAGAGGCCAATCCCGAGGATATACAAGATCCAACCTATTTGAATGTCCTTAAATCCATGGGAATCAACCGGGTCAGCTTGGGGGTGCAGTGCCTGGATGACGAGCTGCTTTTTTTCTTGGGTCGCAGGCACAGCGCAGGGCAGGCCCTGCAAGCGGCTGAAATGATCCGGGAAGCGGGTTTTTTCAATCTCAGTCTGGATTTTATTTGGGGGCTGCCTGGACAAACCTTGAAGGGTTGGATGGAAACCCTGCGCCGGGGCCTCCAGGTGGGGCCTCAGCATCTTTCCTGCTACGGGTTGAGCCTGGAACCCGGAACCCGGCTTATGGAAATGGCTGAATACCAAGATCTGTATTTTCCCGGGGAAAAGGAAATGGCCAAGATGTATATGTATGGAGGTGAGTATCTGGAATCCGAGGGGTTTTTACAGTACGAAATATCCAACTTTGCCCGCATGGGATATTGTTGTCAACACAACCTGGGATATTGGTCCGGGAATTCCTTTTTGGGCCTGGGTCCTTCCGCGGTTTCCACAGTAAACGGAATACGCTGGCAGAATCCTCCCGGGGTAAAAGATTATCAGAGCCAGGGGGACAGAGTTATCCAGGATCTGGACCGGGAGGTTCTAAGCCCGGATCAAAAAATCAATGAATTTGTCATGCTCTCTCTGCGGACCACAAAAGGACTTTCCCTGAAAGAATACCGCAGATTGACCGGAAAAAATTTTTGTCGCAAATACCACCGGGTTATTCAAACCCTTCATAAAAACGCCTTGATCCGCATAGCCAACGGATATCTCCGCCTGACCAAGAACGGCATGTTGGTAAGTGATTCCATCATGGACCTTTTCATGGAGTAAAAAATGGACAGCAGCCCCAAAGTGGTATCTCTGGAAAATTTCGAGCAGATCCGGGAAACAGTGCAGGATAAAGGCATCGTTTTTACCAACGGTTGTTTTGATATTTTGCATCCAGGGCATGTAACTTATTTGGAGCAGGCCAGATCTCTGGGGGATCTGCTTGTGGTGGGACTGAACAGCGATTCTTCGGTGCGTCGGATAAAACCCGGGGGAAGCCGCCCGGTTAATCCGGAGCAGGACCGCTCCCGGGTGTTAGCTGCTCTAGCCTGCGTGGATTACGTAATCCTTTTCGAGCAAGAAACCCCGTACGCATTGATTCAAAGGGTTAAACCCCATGTCCTGGTTAAAGGAGGGGACTGGCCCTTGGAGCAAATCGTGGGGCGGGATGTGGTAGAGGCTTGGGGAGGAAAAGTGGTCAGCCTGCCTTTAACCCCGGGATATTCCACCTCCGAAATAATCTCCAGGATAACTGGCAAATGACGTTACCTGTGAAGCAAGGCTTGGAGTTGCTGGTAGCTTTGTTGGAGGGTGAACTTGTCTTCAATATTTTGACGTAGAAAGTCGTTAATAGGATCCTTCAATTTTATGGCCTTGTCAATTTCCTGGTTGCTGCCCTTGACGTAAGCCCCGATGTTGATCATGTCTTCGGCCCGTTCATAGGCTGCTAATAAGCGGATAATCTGTTCCCCGGCCTGGATAACCTCCTGGGGGGCTACGTCCTTTCTCAGCCTGCTGATGCTTTTCAAAACGTCAATAGCTGGGTAGTGTCCCTTGTCAGCCAGTTCCCGGGTCAATACGATATGTCCGTCCAGGATGGAGCGCGTTGCGTCCGCTATGGGCTCGTTAAAGTCGTCCCCTTCTACCAGCACGGTGTAAATCCCGGTTATGCTGCCCTTGCGATTTTTGCCGGAACGTTCCAAAAGCTTGGGAAGATGGGAGAAAACAGTGGGGGTGTATCCCCTGGTGGTAGGGGGTTCTCCTGCGGCTAGTCCCACTTCTCTGGCAGCCATGGCAAACCTGGTCACGGAATCCATCATCAGGAGCACGTCCTTGCCCTGATCCCGAAAATATTCCGCCATGGCTGTGGCTGCATAAGCTGCCCGCATCCGGATCAATGGGCTCTGGTCCGAGGTGGCCACTACCAAAGTGGACTTGGCCATTCCTTCCGGTCCCAGATCCTTGTCCATGAATTCCAGAACTTCTCTTCCCCGCTCCCCTACCAAGGCGATGACATTTACGTCTGCCTCGGTATACCTGGCCATCATGCCCATGGCAGTACTTTTACCCACACCGGATCCGGCCATTATCCCCACTCTTTGTCCTTTGCCCAGGGTGAGCAAACCATTGATGGATTTTATGCCCACGTCCAGGGGCTCGTCTATCCGGGGTCTTTCCAAGGGATTGATGGGCTTAGCGTAAAGGGGGTAATATTTGCGGGGAGTAATTGTGGCATCACTTTGAAGGGGATTGCCAAAGGCGTCCACTGCCTGGTTCAGGTATCTGTTTCCCACCGGGAACAGTGGAGGAACCGAGGTGTTTTGTATCAAGCTCCCGGGTTTGATGCCCCGCATATCCTCGTAGGGCATAAACAGAATGGAATTATTCCGGAATCCCACAACTTCGGCATCGATGGGGGTGTTCCTGTTAGGATCATCCGGGAGGAGCTGACACACTGAGCCCAGGGGAGCCTTGATCCCTTGTCCTTCAACAACCAGGCCTACGACCTTGGAAACCTTGCCATAGGTGAGAACCGGGTCCATATCCTGGAGCAATTCCTGGCAGGTGGCAGTATCCAGAGTCATGATTCTTCCTCGTGCAAGGATAATTGATCCACCAGGGATTTGATCTGGTGGTACCTGCTATCCAGGGTGTTGTCCACCATGCCCAGCCCGTCTTCCAGAACCAATCCCCCTTTCTTGATCTCAGAGGAGGATTTGATTTTGCACTTGGACAGCTCATTTTGGCCAGAGTCGGCTTTTTCCACTAATTCCTGGATCAGGGAAAGATCTTTTTTGTTTACCGAGATGGTGAGCTCCTTGGTGCTCTCCAATAGATCCAAGGATTCTCGGAGCAGGTTTTCCAGGATTTCAGGATTGTGGGCCTGAATTTCTTTTCCCAGGATTTTTTCCAGGCAGGCTTTTAGTACCCAGACCAGGTCCTCGCGGTACTGGTTCCAGATCTCTTGTTTGCCCTGCTGGAGTTGGTTTAAGAGTTTGTCTAATTGTTGGCTTTGCTCTTTTTTGAGTTTTTCAATTTCTTGCTGGGCCTGGGTCTTGCCTTGATCGTAACCTTCCTGGGCTGCCCTCTGCCTTATCTGTTCCGACTCCTCCAGGGCTTGGTTCAGGATCTGGGAGGCCTTGTCCTGGGCCTTATTCTTGACCCTGAGGATAAATTCATCCTCGGATTCCGGGGGGATGCGACTGGATGAGGCCTCTGCCTCCCTGTCCAGCTCGTCCAGGCCCTTGCTCTGCAATCCCATTATAACCCGGCCTTTCTTGTTGTTGCCACTGTTGTTAGACAAGCTGTTCTCCACCTCCCTTGCCTGCTATGACTACCCTGCCTTCTGCCTCCAGACGACGGACGGTCTTTACGATATTCTGCTGGGCGGCTTCCACATCTGACAACTTGGCAGGACCCATGATTTCCAGGTCTTCCCGGATCATCCCAGCAGCTCTTTGAGAAAGATTGGACAAAAACTTTTCCGTGAGCTCGTTGGAGGCTGTTTTCAGGGCCATGGTGAGATCTTCGTTGCTTATCTCCTTAAGTACCTCGCGTATAGCTCGGTCATCTAGGTTTTGGATATCCTCGAAGACAAACATGAGCTGGCGGATGTCTTCAGCCATTTGAGAGGATTCCTCCTCGATATCCGAGAGAACCTCTTCCTCGATGCTGCGCTCCACTGAATTCAGGATTTCTGCCACTGACTGCACACCCCCGACTTTTTTGCCCTCCTTGGCGCCTATGGCTATAAGCTGATTCTGGAGGACCTTGTCCACTTCCATCAGCATATCTTCAGGTACGGCTTCAAGCTTGGCAAGACGCATCAGGACCTCGGTCCTCAGTCCCGGAGGCAGGTTTTGCAGTAATTCAGCAGCGTTTTCCGAAGGAAGGTGGCCGGTGATCAGGGCCAAGGTCTGAGGATGTTCGTTGCGCAGGATCTGGGAGAGGATCTTGGGACTTACATTCATCAGCTCCCGGAAAGGTGCCGGTCCGGTGTCCAGATCCAGGGAGTCCATTACGTACTTGGCGGTGTCTTCATCCAGGAGCCTGGTGAGCATGCGTTTAACCTGATCCTCTCCTCCCGTGAGCATTTCCTGCCCGCTGGCCAGGGTTTGGTTAAACTCCTTGAGCACTGCTTCAGCTGTTTCCTTGGGCACGGATTCCATCTCCAGCATGGCCTTGGAGACCTTGGTCAACTCGTGTTTGTCCAGACGCTTGAATACTTCCGAAGTAAAGCTGTCTCCAAGGGCAAGCATAAGCACAGCCGTTTTTTGAGACCCGCTAAGTTTTTCCTCAGCCACTTATGCCTTCTCCTCTTTAAGCCATTTTTTGATCACTGCAAAGGCCTGATCAAAGTTCTCGTCTGCCAGTTGCGTGGCATAGGCCTTGAGGTTCTCCACCCGTTTCTGGTCCTCAAGGCTTTCCATCTCCTCTTCACCTATGCCGGTGGTAAGGGCCTCCCGCCTCTGGGTTTCAGGCAAGCCTTCCATCTCGTCCTCTTTTTCTTCTTCAGCTACCTTGGGTTTTAGAATAGCCATCAATATAGGCCTTACCACAAGCAAAAGAAAAAGTAAAACCAATATGGCATTTAGCAAGGGCTTGCCAAAGGTGTCAAAATAGCGGCTCAAATTGTCTACCAGGGTGGGTTCGGGTTCAGGTTCGGGTACGCCGAAAGCAACACTGCTTACCTCGATACTGTCCCCGCGCTCCTCGCTGTAGCCCACTGCCTGCTGAACCAGCTGCTGGATGTTCTCCAGTTCCCCCTCGGGGCGGGGTTCATAGACCATTTCCCCGGCTTCGTCTGTTACGTACTCCCCGTCCACCAGAACAGCCACACTCAAGCGCTCCACGTCCCCGACCGAGGTGACGATTTGTTGTTCTTCCTTGCTTATCTCGTAGTTAACGGTTTGGTCCTGCCGGAAGGTTTCCTGGGTGGTGGCAGGTCCCTGGGCTCCTTCCTGAAAGGGTGCCTCAGGGACTCCTTCCTCCATAAAGGTCCCCCCGCTGCTTTCCTCCATGGATCTTTGCTCGCTGCGCACCACGCTTTCATCCGGGTCAAAGTGTTCCTGGTGAATGGTGCGTCTGTCAAAGTCCAGATCCGCGTTTACCTTGGCTATTATCCTGCCCGGCCCGGCAAAAGGGGTGAGCATGTGTTCGATACGCCGTTCCAGGTCCTCTTGAAGGCTTTGCTGATAGTCCAGTTGGGTGGTGGTCATGCCGTCCAGGATATCTTTTTGAGGTTCATACAGGACCCTGCCCTGGGTATCGGATATGGTTATCCGGTCCCGGTCCATGTCTTCCACCCCGGTTTCCACCAGATTAACTATGCTTTGAATCTGACTAGAATCCAGGCTTTGTCCCCTTCTTAGATTCAGCACTACCGAGGCGGAAGCAGGGGAGTCTTCCTCTATGAACAGGCTGTCCTCGGGCAGGACCAAATGCACCCGGGCGTTTTCCACTTCCTCGTATTCGGAGATGGTTCTAGCCAGCTCCGCCTGCAAGGCTCGCTGATAATTTACGTCCTGGACAAAATCCGTCTGTCCAATCTGGGTATCGTCAAAGAGCTCAAAACCCATGCCCTCACCGCGCAAGGCTCCTTCCCCTGATACTGCCAGACGCATTTCATGGATTTTATCCGAGGGCACCAAAATGGTGGTCCCGTCATCTTCCAGCTCGTAGCGAACATTCTCATTCTCCAGGGTCTCAACCACTCTGGAGGCGTCTTCAGGATGGATGTCGCTGAAAAGAACGCTGTAATCCGGCCGGGTAAAAAATATCATGAGAAAAACAAAGGCTATAATCACGGATAGGCCTAGCCCGGCAATCAGGATGCGCTGGGGCATTGTACTGTTGGACCAGGTTTGAAGGATCTTGTCCTGCAGGTTTTTCAGAAATGGAGGCATGACCAATTCCCCTTTTTATGAATCAGGTTCTTGTTTGCCCGGTAGGGACAGCCTTAAACCGAAGTTACCGCGTCCGTGGATGCGGCTTGTCATGAGTGCAATATGCTTTTCAGGTATCAAAAACATTTCGGGTCCTAGTTGAATCCTTGCAGCAAATTAAAAGGGCATTTGCATCAGTTCCTGGTAGGTCTCGAGAACTTTGTTTCGCACCGCGGACGTCATTTGCATGGCCACTCCCGCCTTTTCCAGGCTGATCATCAGCTCATGCACGTTTTCGCTCTCTCCGGAAGCAAAGGCCTTGACCATTTCACTCTTTTCGCCCTGGAGCTCATTTACGTTGCCCAAGGATTCTTTCAAGGTCTCTGTGAAAGTATCCTGGGTCTTTTGGGTGCCGCTGCCGGGATTGGAGCCCTGGAGGTTCGCTCCGGTCTGCATGGCTTCGGTATAAGCCTTTAGTGCCATATCTGAAACGGACATATTGCCTCCTCTGAAGATGCCTCAGGTTCAAAACAACATTTTAGCCCAGTAAGGGGTGAAAAAGATTTTTAACCCTGCCCGATCCGCAGAGCCTGGTTAAACATTTCCTGGGTGTTGGTCACGGCGGAAACATTGGCCTCGTAGGTACGCGTGGCTGTCAACATGTTGGCCATTTCCTCCACCACGTTGATATCCGGCTTTTTTACGTAGCCTTCCTCGTCCGCATCCGGGTGTCCCGGATCATGCACCATTTTAAATGGCCGGTCGTCGTGGAGCACTCTCTGGGCCTTTACCCCCCGGAGCTCCCTTTCCAGCTCGGTCTTCATGGCCTGTTCAAAAGGGGTTTCCAGCGGGGTAGCCCTGAACTCCACGGTTTTGCGCTGGTACGGTCCGCCCTCGGGAGTGCGGGTAGTATTGGCATTGGCCATGTTCATGGAGATAACGTTCATGTGGGTTCTTTCCGCGCTAAGGGCGGAGGCGCCTATGTCCAAAGAAGTCATGAAGCTCATTATTGTCCTCCTTGTCTGATTACGGTTTTAAGTCCTTCGAAGTTTTTGCTGATAACCTGGCTCAAAGCGTTGTACATCAGAGTATTCTGGGACATCTTGGACATCTCCTGGTCCAGGTCCACGGAATCTTCTCCCTGATATACCCGGGGCTCCATTTCCTTTATAAATTCCCCTTCAAAGGTTTGAGGATCAAACTTGGCAGGCATGTGCTGTGGTGTTGTCCGGGATAATTTTCCCTCCAGATCCAGGGCTGCTTGCAATTGTTCCTCGAATTCCACCCGCCTGGGCTGATATCCAGGGGTTTTGACATTGGCTAGGTTGGAGGAGACGGCATTTTGACGCTCCAGCCTCATGTCCATTGCTGTTGATGTTACATGGATGTGGTCGCTGAATAGCGCTTTCATAAGGACTCTCCTTTTAATGGGGTGCGCAGGGTTTATTTTCTTATTGTGTAGTCTTAAGCAACTCCCGTTCCAAAACGAGATTTTGGCCTCGTCCAACTGGTTTTGGCTTGTAACTGCATGTGCCTGCAAGAAGCTAGCAAGGCCAATGCCAAAAGGCACGGTAGTTGCTAGGAAAGGGTACAGGGAAAATTTTAACCCGTGACAAGGAGGTAAATCATGGATAAGAGTATGGAGTACGATTTCAACAGGGAATTGGGCGAGTGCTATCTTTTTTTGGGTGAGTTGGACAAGGCGGAGCAATACTATAATGTAGCAGCTCAGAATAACGGCTACCATGCCGAACCATACCTGGGTCTAGCCACCGTGGCGGTGCAAAGAGGGGAACTGGAAAAAGCTAGGGATTTTTACAGCACTGCCGTGCAGATGGAAACTAGTGACAAGGGCTGGGCCGGACTGGGCTTGGTGGAATCTGAGCTGGGGTCGAAGGAAAAGGCGTTTGAGTACTTGAGCCGAGCCTTGGCAGCCAATCCCAATAATATGGTGGCCCTGTCCGCAATACTTCAGGTGGGTTATGCCTTGAATAGACTCGAGGAAGTTACAGGGTATCTGGAAAAGTACCTGGAGTATGAGCCAAGCAATCAGGACGTTCTCTATTCCTTGGCAGGGATTTTAATGAGTTGCGGACGTTTGGAGGAAAGCAAGCATTACCTGTACCGGATTTTGGATATAGATCCGGAAAATCGGGCCGCCTGGGAGCTGTTGGAGAACGTAAACTCCTAAAAGCTTGGCCTGAACTGCACCAGCCTCCTTTGCGAGAGTTCCCGGAATTAGCAGTTGCCGGGTCCCGGAAAAATCTGCCAAGGAAAGCTTGTCTTGGATCCAACTTTTTGGCAGCATGAGGAAAAATCAGGAGGCTAGGTATGCAATTTTTGCCTGTTAAGAGAGCACTTATTAGTGTGACGGATAAGAGCGGTATCGTGGACCTGGGTAACTCATTGGCCAGCAATGGTGTGGAAATTATATCTACTGGCGGTACCATGAAGTTACTTCAGGAAAATGGTATTGCAGTGACTTCCGTGAGCGACATTACAGGCTTCCCGGAAATTTTGGGAGGCAGGGTGAAAACCTTGCATCCCCACATCCACGCCGGTGTGCTTGCGGACAAGGACGATTCAGACCATATGGAGACCTTGGATAAGATGAACATCAAGCCTCTGGATTTGGTGTGCGTCAACCTGTATGCCTTTGAGAAGGCGATCCAGGATGATCCTGGCCTGGAAAAGGCTGTGGAGTATATCGATATCGGCGGGCCCACCCTGCTCAGGGCAGCAGCCAAAAATTGTTCCAGCATCTGTGTGTTGCCGCATCCGGATTTTTACGATCCCTGCATCCGGATGCTGGAACAAAGCGGGGGGATAGATCTGGAGTTCAGGAAAAAAACAGCCGGGTATACTTTCGAATTGATCAGCAATTACGATCAAGTTATTGCCGGATACATGCAAAGCAAGGCATAATCCTTAACCAAAGGTAATTATTCACTATGTTCGCAAAAAGATCTGGTGAATAGTTGCAAGCCAAGGAGTATTCCTATACCTCAAAAACCCGAGGGTAACCTTACCGGCCTTAAACCTTATCAGCTTAAGGCCCTGTCCAGGCTTTATCTGCGCAAGTTCCCCCCTGTTTCCGGTTTTACCCCGGAGCAGGCCAGGGAACTAGCCTCTCTTACCCACCAAATCAAGAGACAGATAGGTTTGCTCATTGATCGCCGTGGCCATGTAAATATGGTGATGGTTGGTGATCAAGGCGGTATTCTTATTCCCACCCTGGACCGTTTGCGGCAAAGCAGTGGGAGATTGAGGGGCGTAAGGCTCTTGCATACCCATTTGAACGAGGGTAGCCTTTCCCAGGATGACCTCATGGACATGGTTTTCTTGCGCCTGGATTCGGTTTCCGTGCTCACGGTAGATGATCAGGGATTCCCTGATAAGTTCCAATGGGCTCATCTTTTGCCCCCAAATTGGGAGAAAAAGCCTTATCAGGTATACGATCCGGTTCGTTGGGACCGCTCCAATGTAGATCACCAGGCCAGTGTGGAGGCCCTGGAAAAGGAGTTGAGCAGGGCCGGGGAGGGGGGCAAGGCTTTGCCCCAACAGGAGACAGCCCTTTTGATCAGCGTGGGTACCCAGCCCAAGAAAAGACTGGAAAAATCCCTGCAGGAGCTGAGTGCCCTGGCCAGGACTGCTGGACTGGAAGTTGCAGATACTCTTGTCCAGAGAGTGCCCAAAATCAACCCCAAGTCCATTCTGGGCAAGGGTAAAGTTGCGGAGCTGGAAGTCATGGCCCTGCAAACCAATGCCTCTGTCCTGATTTTTGATCAGGAGCTAAGCCCCACCCAGCTCCGCAATTTGACCGATATCACCGAGAGAAAGGTTATCGATCGTACCCAGCTTATCCTGGATATTTTTGCCCAGCACGCCACTTCCAAGGCGGGCAAGCTGCAGGTGGAAATGGCTCAGCTCAAGTATACCCTGCCCAGGCTTATCACCCAGGACCGGGCCCTTAGTAGGCTGGCTGGGGGAATTGGAGGCCGTGGCCCCGGAGAAACCAAGTTGGAGTTGGATAGGCGCAAGATTCGGGATCGCATCACCCGGATCAAGAAAGAGCTCCAGGAACTGCGCAAACACCGGGAAAATATCCGATCGCGGCGTCAACAGGGCGATGTGCCGATTATCTCTTTGGTGGGGTATACCAATGCCGGAAAGTCCACTTTACTCAACACCCTGACTCGCAGCCGGATCTTGACCAGGGACGAGTTGTTCGCAACCTTGGATCCCACCAGCCGCAAGCTGCGTTTCCCCAGCGAAAAAGAAGTGGTGCTTACGGATACAGTAGGTTTTATCAAGGACTTGCCCAGTGACCTCAGGGAAGCCTTTATGGCTACCCTGGAGGAGCTTTCCACGGCCACGGTTCTCTTGCACGTAGCGGATGCCTCCCATCCGGATGTGGAAGAACAAGTATCAGCGGTGCACAATATTCTGGATTTCTTGGAACTCAGTGACAAGCCCCTGGTCCTGGCCCTGAATAAATGGGACCTGGTTCCAGAGGAAGATAAGCAGGTTTTGTTGAACATCTTCCCGCAGGCGATTCCTTTAAGTGCTCATGAGGAAAGCACTTTGCACCCTCTGGTTCAGGCCCTGGAGAAGAAGGTGTTTTCTAGAATCCGGGAGGAGATGGAGTACTAAAGCTCCGGATAAATGCCTCCCGGATTCAGGGGATATGAATTTAGCTAGCCTCAGACCGTGATTTTTCCCAGAAATTGTTTTCCTGGCCAGTGAGGACGCGGTGGATATTTTCCTCGTGCCTCCAGAAGATCAGGGCCATGATGACCAGGGCTACCGGGATGTAGGCAAAATTGCCTGTCAGCAGAAATAGGATGGGTGCCGCCGTAGCCATGGCTAGGGAACCCAAGGATACATAACCGGTAAGGTAGATGATGGCCAGCCCGATACCTATTATCCAGGCGGTGGCCACTGAGGAGAGGGCTAGAAATACGCCAATGGTGGTGGCTACACCCTTGCCGCCCTTGCCGTAGAGAAATACCGAATACATATGCCCGATTATTGCTGCCAAGGCAGTAAGGGAGATCAAGATTACGGAATCGCTGAACTGTGTAGCCAGCCAGACCGGAACCAATCCCTTGAGCAAGTCCAGGATCAAAACCGCACATCCGTATCTGAAACCGCAAATACGAACCACGTTAGTGGCCCCAATGTTTTTGCTCCCGTGTTTGCGCGGGTCTATACGACAGAATGTGGTGGCAACAAAAATCCCGAAGGGTACTGAACCTAGAAGATAGCAGAGTCCTAGCCAAATAATGGAAACCATGGTTTACTCCTTGTATAAAGGGTCTAGTGATTTTTTTGAAAAAAAGTGCAGTTGCTCTTGCTTTAGATTTTAAAAAGTTTAATGTGAGGGTCAGGAATCTTTCTTGTGCCAAGCCCTATACCTTGAATAAAGAAAAAAGTAAATTTGAAATTTGGTCAAAAAAGACTTGTCAAATTTAATCATTTAAGATATATAGCAATTTGTTTCTTTGAAGTGCCGAGGTAGCTCAGTCGGTAGAGCATGCGACTGAAAATCGCAGTGTCGGCGGTTCGATTCCGTCCCTCGGCACCATACCAAAACCTGCTTGAGGTCCTTAAGTATACACCCCTTCCCAACTGGACAGTCAAAAGTTTTCGCTCAATACGTTGGAATTATCATTTTTTTCTAAATACCAGCTGTCCAATTGCCTTTAGGATATAACTGCCTGAAATCACATGTCTTTTTTCTTTAACTATTAACTGATAACTTTTAACTCTCCAGTTCCCAAGAATTCAAATCAAAACCTTTTTTCCTCTTCAAATGTATAGCTGCCCGCTAGGAGCATATTTCGGGTGGCTTTAGAGTATGTGACGACTGCTGTTTTGAAGCAACCCTGCCAGTGTATCCAGGACTTGGACGGGCTGTATCCGGCTCATGCATGGGGCAGGGCAGGCGTTTTGGGTCCTGCCGTGCAGAGAACAGGGTCGGCAGGGCAGATCTATCTCCAGGACCCGGTCCTGTTTACCCGTGGGGTAAAATCCCCATTCCCTGGTAGTGGGACCGAACAAAGCCAGCACAGGTGTGTTTACTGCCCGGGCCAGGTGCATGGGTCCGGAGTCGCCAGTGATAAGCGCGCTGCAGCGCTCAAGCACAGCGCAGGTTTGTCTGATATCCGTTTGAGAAGTGAGATCCCTGGAGTTTCCCGGGAGCATGGGATCTGCGTCTTGACCTAGGATCAGCCAGTTCCATCCCTTTTCTTCCAGCTTCGCAATCAATTCCAACCAATACTGCCGGGGCCAGGCCTTAGTGGGATGCGTTGCGTAAGGATGCAGAGCAATGGTTCCTTTCTGGGTGGAAGAAACGGCCAAGATTTGCTTAGCTTGAAGTTTTTCTTTCGAGTCCAGGTGGATCAGGGGCTGCACTTCCCGGGAGTCAGGGGGGCGTTGGTACAATGCCTGGAAATAGCGTCCGGGTACGTCGGTATCCAAAAGCCTCTTTTGGAAATATCTGGATCCGGTTCGGCTGTATATCCGCCTGGTCAGGGCGAGCTTGGGAAAGGTATAGGTTCTGTAGGGCCATATGGCTCTTAGAATCGCGGATCTCAAGGTGGCGTGTAGATCTATTAGTTCCATGTGTCCTAGCTCGCGGGCCAAGCACCTGCAGAAACTCGTCCAGCCTGAGGCTTGCAGGGCGTGCTCCGGTACTGAGATGATCTTCTTGATGGCGGGATGGTTGAACAGTACCGGGGCAAAGGCGGGTTTGGTCAAGAAGACAAAGTCTGCTTCCAGGCGCTTTTGCCAGGCGCGGAGCACACCGGTGGCAAGCACCACATCTCCCAGGGAGCCCAAGCGGACTACCAGGTTGGTTTTAGGCATAAATTTTATCTCTTACGGCTTGGAATACGGTTTCAGGGTCGATGTCCAGCATGCAGCGGTGGTGACCTTGGGGGCAGCTCTGGCTGCCGTGCAGTCCGCAGGGCCTGCAATCCAAAGGGGATTCCAGCACCCTGGAGTGTTCTCCCCGGGGGAAAAATCCAAGCTCTCGAGTGGTGGGCCCGAACAAGGCCACCACTGGTATGTTTTGAGTCCATGCCAGGTGCATGGGCCCGGAATCGTTGCACAGGTAGCAGTCCAAACGGCTCAGGAATGCAGCCAGGCCGGTCAGGTCCAGTTTGCCAGCTAGGTTGATCACTCGGTCCTGGTGACGGATCCGGGACAGAATCTCCCGGGTGGAAGCTTCCTCTCCAGGGCCGGCGAACAATAGGACCTGCACGTCCAGGGATTCTTGGACCATGTCTATAACGCGGGCAAAATATTCTTCCGGCCATTTCTTGGTAGCCCAGGTGGAACCGGGATGCACCCCAAGCACTGGTCGGGATATGTTTTTGCTCCAAAAATCATCAGCCAGAGATTCCTGCTCCCGGCTCAGGGCTAGCCGGGGCCAGGCGGTAGCAGGCTCCAGGTTAAGAGGCTTGAGAAGCTGTAAGACCCGCTCGATTTCATTCAGTTCTTGGAAGAACCTGCTTACTGTGTGGCTATATGCCAGCCGGTTATACCAAGGAAGGTTATACCCTATGCGCGTAGCTGCCCCGCAGTACCTGGCGGTAAGGGCACTTCTGAAGCTGGTGTGGGGTGAGATCCAGAGATCAAAAGCCTGGTCTTGCAAACGTTTTATGAATCGCCCTAGTCCTTGAAGTCCCCTGTCCCGGCCGTATTTGTCGCATTCTTGTACCTCAAATCCCGGGTCGAACTGGAAAAGGGATTTTAAGCCCTTACGGACGAAATAGATTATTTCTGCATCCGGGTAAGCCTGGCGTATACTGTGCAGCAAGGGCAAAGTCAAAACCGCATCTCCAAGAAAGGCGGTTTGCCACACTCCGATCCGCCTGAAAACTGATTTTGAGTGCACTTTTTTCGTCAAGTCGTGTATCCAGTTAATGATTGCAGCCGCTTGTAAGTAATATCTAATGACTATTGCACAACCACTTCCAAACCGCGGATAAATCCCTGGCTACCAGGGTGGGCAGTCCTGTTCCGGGAGGGGGCTGGATCCATTCCTGGTCTTGAAGGCCTAGGCCCATTTCGGACAGGGTTTTGCTCCCTCGGCCGGTACAGACCAAAATAGAGGCAGCCAGGCCGCAATTGTGCCCAAACAGGATATCGGATTTCTTGTCCCCTATGATGGCGGAGTTTTCCGGGAGCAGGCCGCATCTGGAGCTTAGCTTTTCCCAGAGACCAGTGCCGGGTTTGCGGCAGGTGCAGCCGTCTTCCGGGGCATGGGGGCAAAAGAGGCTGTCCTTGAAGGTGATTCCCTCTCGGGCCAGGTATTCGACCAGGACGTCGTGTACCCGGTAATAATCCTGCAGCGAGAAATATCCTCGCCCGATACCGCTCTGGTTGGTTATCAGAAAAAGATTCAACCCGGCTGCACGCATGGCTCTTAGAGTGTCCAAGCTGCCCTGGTAAAATTCTATTTCTTCCGGCTCGGAGAGATAGTGCTTATCCTTTATTATGGTTCCATCCCGGTCCAGAAGTATGTTTTGGATGTTGAGTCCGGACATGGCCAAGGGGTTGTCTCCTTGAGGTGTATGTTTGCTAAACGTAAAATTTGTAGTAACTATTCACCAAATCTTTTTGCGTGCCGCGTACCCGGCTCGCGCTTATCTAGACTCGGCTTAATGGGGCACTGCCGCCCCCACCGGACTCTTGGCTCTGTGCACCTTCTCAAGATAAGTGCAAAATGGAGGCTTTTGCTTTAATCTTATTCCGCGTTCTTGGTGCGGTCCGGCTTCCCCCATGAGCCTCGCCAAGAAAATCGGTGAGCCTCCCGGCAAATGCACGTAAAAAGATCCGGTGAATAGTTTGGGTAAAACGTGGTGAATAGTTGCAATTTGTAAAACACGGGGAATAGTCTTGCCAAGGTTTTAATATCATGCCTCATTGTGTTTAATGTTTGTTCTTGCCACTAGTCAATCCTTCTGCTAGCTAAATTAGTATATGTGGGAGCTGATTATTGCTTTCTCCTTGGCGGTGGGTATCTCCGCCTTTTGTTCGATTGCAGAGGCAGCTCTCTATTCCGTTCCCTGGAATTATATAGAGAGACTCAGGCAACAAAAGAGCAAAAGCGGAAAATTGCTTTACGCTCTGCGTTCCAAAATAGATCAACCCATTACAGCCATCCTGACCCTGAACACCGTGGCCAACACCGCTGGTGCTGCCATTGCTGGCGCGGCTGCCGCTAGTGTGTTCGGGGCAGAGAACCTTATCTACTTTTCCCTGGTTTTTACCCTGACTATACTGATTTTCTCGGAGATAATCCCCAAGACCGTGGGGGTGGTTTATAACCAAAGACTTGCTCCTATGCTGGCTCCCTCCCTTACGGGACTGGTATGGGTCTTGAGGCCGGTGATCCTAGTCTGTACCCAGTTGGTGAGGTTTATCGAAAAAAGAAAAACCGGTCCTAGTACCTCGGAAGAGGACCTCTTGGCCATGATCAGCATCACCCGCAAGTCCGGGGGGATAAAACCTTATGAAGAACTAGCCATACAAAATATTTTGTCCCTGGACAAGAAAATGGTCAAGGATATCATGACTCCTAGAACTGTGGTTTTTTCTTTACCTACCCAGATGACTGTTGCTCAGGCCAGGGAGTACAAGACCTTTTGGACCCATAGCCGTTTCCCGGTATATGCTCGTCAGGATCCCGAGGATATCGTGGGTATCGTCTATCGCCGCGCAGTGTTGGAGGCCCTGGCCAATGATCAGGATGATCTTAATTTAGGGGCCTTAATGCACCAGGTGGATTTCGTGGTGGAAACCATGAGCCTGGACAATCTCTTGATCAAGTTCTTGGAATCCAGGATCCATTTGTTTATGGTGTTGGATGAATACGGTGGGATTTCCGGGCTGGTGACCTTAGAGGATGTTTTGGAGGAGATACTGGGCAAGGAAATCGTGGATGTAACTGATGAAGTGGCGGATATGAGGGAGTTGGCCAGGCAGAGGCGCAAGGAGTTGATCCGGAAGGGAAGGTAGCAGGAGAAGGCGTGTTCGTGCTCGCGGGAAATGGTTAAATGACAAAATTTGGTATTGAATGCTGGACTAAAAAGGTTTAATATTTAGTTTTATTTCAGGCAAAAATAATTCATAATGGATTCCTGTAAGAACAGGGTGTTAATGGAGGGAAATCATGAATGGCAAAAAGAAGTCCAAGTTCATGTATTTGGCGGCTTTTTTGCTGATATTTTCCGGTGTGGGGTATTTGGTGGTTACCAGTATAACCCAGAGCAGCACATATTTTTTGGAAGTGTCCGAGGCTTTGGCCATGGACCAGCGCGAGCTGGACCGGGCCAGGTTGTTTGGCGAGGTGGGAGAAAAAAATCTGGAAAAGGATTCCGATTCTCTGGGCGTAACCTTTATGCTCCAGGATAAGGATGACCAAAGCAAGTCCATCAAGGTCAGGTACGCCGGGGCGGTGCCGGATGCATTCAAACCCGGTGCCGGCGTTATAGTGGAAGGCGGGATCAATCCAGAGGAAAACATGTTTATGGCCTCGGATCTCATGACCCAATGCCCCTCCAAGTACGAGGAAAAGCAGTAATCCGCATTCCCTGCTTCCGGAAACAGCCTTCCTCTTTCTTATACAGGCATAGCGAAAGCATGTCCTATGCCCAGGGTGATAAATTTCCTAATAGGCTAATTCATTTTTTTTTGAAAAATAGAACCAATTCTAGATAATCAGGACTTGTTGTATGCAGCATGTGGCTTTTTTCAGTTTACTTATTGCTCTTATCCTTATCATTTTATTAGCTGTAATTGCTTTTTCCGAGCTCTGGCGGAAAGTCCCTGGGGAAAGGCTTAAGTCCTTGCCCTGGCTGGAAAGGGGACAAGTGGCGGTATTGGCCTTGGCCACCCTGAGCTCGGGTATTTTGTTAGCGGCTTTGTTAACGAATGATTTCTCATTCCAGTACGTGTACCGCTACACCGATGAATACCTCTCCCTGACTTACCTGATTTCTGCTTTCTGGGCAGGTGATTCAGGGTCTCTTTTGTTCTGGTTCTGGGTGGTAACCATTATGGCCGGGATCTGGTTGCTCTCCCCGGTTTACAAAAATTTGGCCCAGCATACCAAGGCATATTTCTGGTGCCTCATGTTTATTGTCCAATCCTTTCTCCTGCTTCTTTTAACCGGTCCCAGCAACCCCTTCCTGGTCCTGGATCCGGCCCCTGTCGGAGGGAGCGGGCTCAATCCCTTGCTGCAGAACGTGGGGATGCTTTTTCACCCGCCCTTGACCTTTCTGGGATATGCCGGGTTCACCATACCCGCCTGCCTGGCCCTGGCCGGATGGTTGACCAATGATCAGCGCAGCTGGCTGTTTCAGTCCCGCAACTGGGTGCTCTTTGGGTGGGTAACTCTCACTGGCGGCGGGATACTGCTGGGCGGCTGGTGGGCCTACATGGAGCTTGGCTGGGGCGGATACTGGGCCTGGGATCCAGTAGAGAACGCTTCTCTCATCCCGTGGCTGATAGGGACAGCTTTCCTTCATACCGCTATTATAGGCAAACAGCGCAACGTGTTGCACCGCACCAACCTGGTACTCATCTGTCTGACTTTTATAACCTGCTTCTTTGCTACCTATATAGTTCGCAGCGGAGTGGTGGATTCCTTGCACGCCTTCGGCAGCGAGGAAGTGGGCAAACCCCTGGTAATATTCATGCTCGGGGCCTTGGCTTTAACCGGTTTTGTTGCCCTGGCCGGGAACAAGCAAAAAAGCGCTCTGGATACCTTGTGGAGCAGACAGGGCCTTTTGGTGGTTATCTGCTGGGTTTTCCTGGCCCTGGGGGTAATAGTGGCCATGGGCACCATGTGGCCGGTGATCTCCAATCTCTGGACAGAGAATCCCATGGGATTGGGACCGGATTTCTACAACCGGGTAACATTGCCCTTGTTTACCCTGATGGCCATCATCCTGTGCATTTGTCCCTGGCTGAACTGGCGTCAAGGAATACTGGACAAGCAGTTATTTGCAGCGGTGGTGGTAGTTTTCGTGGCTTCAGTTGTCGGCTTGGGGATAGGAGGGATGCGGGATGTGTTACCCCTTTTGGGGGCTTCTGCCGGGACCGCTGCCATGGTTTCCATGCTTCTATATATACTGACCAGGCGCGAGGTTCGCAGAAGGCGCGTGGGCTGGGGAATGTATATGGTACATTTTGGCGTGGGAATGATTGTTTTGGGGGTTGCCTTTTCCGGGCCCTACCAACAGGAGCAGCAGGTGCAGCTTAGCCAGGGTGAGACCTTTGTCATGAACGGATATGAGTTTACCTATACCGATTTCCGGGAGAAACAGGAGCCCGGGGTGGATATATACGAGGCAGAGCTGGAGGTGCTCAGAGACGGTGAAAAGGTGGGGACCTTGCTCCCTCAGCGTACTTTGCATAGAAACCAGGAACAGCCTTATTCCGAGGTTTCCACCATCTTTTCCCTGGGCACGGAGCTTTATTCCACCATCATGGGATTCGACAGGGATCTGAACGTTACCTTCAAGATCAGCATGAGCCCATTAGTGAATTGGATCTGGATAGGCAGTATCATTTTGTGTTTGTCCGCGTTCTTGATCATGAGCCGGGTAAGAATTAGGAGTAAGGGAGATACTTAACCAGCCAACCAATTCAGCAGTAATCCCGGATATGCAAGCCAAACAACATCAAGACGTTCTTTTGGAGCTGGACCGGGTCAGCCATTTTTATGACCAGTATCTGGTGTTCAAGGATATAAGCCTGAAGCTGGGTCCGGGTCATGTAATGCTTCTGGGCGGTCCCAATGGAGCGGGTAAGACCACCCTGATAAACATCATGACCGGCTTGATTCAGCCTGCTAAAGGCCGGGTGATGAGCCATGCCTCTCATGAGGAGGTGGCGTTTTTGGGGCATCATACTTTTATTTATCCCGGGCTCAGCGCTTTGGACAATCTAAGGTTCTGGGCTGATCTGTATTCCCTGTCCCAAAGCCAAGCTGAGCTGGAAGAGTTGCTCGAGCTTGTGGGGATCAAGGGTTTTGCACATGAAAACGCGCGCAACTTTTCCCGGGGCATGGCCCAGAGACTCAGCTTGGCTAGGGTGCTGATGCTAAGGCCCAGGCTGATGTTCTTGGACGAGCCGGCCACCGGCATGGATGTTCAATCCAGGCAGATACTTCGCACCCAGATTGTCAAGGCTAAACAAAGGGGAGCTGCCCTGGTTTGGGTGAGCCATTTTCTGGAAGAAGATCTGGATCTCGCGGATACAGTGCTTTATATCGACAACAAGAAAGCGGCTTTTTTGGGCCCTCCGGAGCAATTCCATACCTGGCACAGGGAGGCCTTGCAGTGAGAATCAAACCCTTGGCCCTGATCGCCAAGGATTTGCGTCTTGTGTTGTCCGAGGGTGCAGGCATTGTCCAGCCCATTTTGCTGGGGCTGATCCTGGTCTTTGTGTTCAGCCTGTCCCATCCCGTGGGGGAAGAGGTGCCCGCCCAGGCAGCAGCGGCAATATTCTGGCTGGCAACCAGCTTTGCCGTGATTTTGGTTTTCAATACCCTGTATAGCCTGGAAGGGGCTAATCAGGCCAGGATCGGATTGTTGTTAGCCCCTATACCGGTTCAATACATATGGGTGGGAAAGGCCTTGTCCGGACTTCTGCTGCTGCTTGCCACCCAGGTGGTTTTTTTGCCGGCTATAGTAGTTTTTTTGGGGCAGGACCAGATAGTATCCTGGCCGGCTGCTTTGGGGTCCATTCTTCTGGTGGACTGGGGGTTGGTGGCAGTAGGTTCTTTGCTGGGGGCTATGTCCCAGGGACACGAGGCTAGGGATTCTTTGCTCAGCGTGGTGGTGCTGCCTTTGATGATCCCTCTTCTATTGGCTGGTATCAGTATGGGGACCTATTTTCTGGGGGGAGGAGGAGAAGCGGATCTGGAGTCCTGGCTGGGCTTGGTGCTGGCCTTTAATGCCCTTTTTACTGGTGCGGCACTTTTGTTGTTTCCTTTTATATACGGAGAGTACTAGATACCTGGAGAGTTAAAAAAGATTTATAATTTCAGGCAATTATATTTTGAATGTAACTGGGCAGCTGGAATTTGGGAAAACACAATAATTCCAGCGTGTTGTGCAAGAGATTTTGACTGTCCAGTAGATACCATGATCTATTTAAATAAAGATCAGGCAATTGGAGGTTTTTTCCCATGAAAGATGGTTTGATTACCACAGCCGGCCTGCAGAAAGCAGTAGCGGTTTTCGGGGTGGTTTGCCTGGTAGTGATTTTTTTGTCCTCAGTCTGGAACCGGATACAATCCCCTTCCATAGTAATTGATACCCATGCCGGACAACAACAGCAACAGGATATGATGGCCCGGGTGACATCCTTGATGGAAGAGGTAGAGAGAAACCCTGAGAACGTGGAGGCTTTGAGCGAATTGGCCAATGCCTTTATGCGGCTTGAGAATTGGGAACGGGCCTTTACTTTCTGGGAGAGGGTCTTGGATGTTGAGCCCAACCATGAAATGGCCTTGAACCAGGCTGGGTTTACCTTGTTTCAGCAGGGCAGGTATTCCCAGGCAGCAGAGTATTTTCAAAGGCTTTTGGAGATTAATCCTGAAAACTATCACAGCCACTTTAACCTGGCTATTATTTATAAGTATCACCTAGATGAGCAGGAGTTGGCTGAAAATCATCTGGAAAGGATATTGGAGCTGGATCCGGATCATCCGGAGCTTTTGGACAGGGTGCGCCAGGAATTGGAGAGCCCTGCACCAGGGGAGGGGAGTTGATCCTTTTGGGAGTAGAAGCCTTTTTGCGAACGTAGTAAATAACTTGAGAGTTAAAAGTTATCGTTAATTGTTAATAGTTAAAGAAAAAAAAATTGTGATTTCAGGTAGTTATATTTTGAATGCAACTGGACAGCTGGAATCTGTACAGGTGCAATAATTCTAGTATGTTGTGCTAAAACTTTTGATTGTCCAGTAAATAATTATCCTTTTTTAAATAATGTCAGGATGTATAGTTTTTGTTGTACAGGAAAGGTTTCCCTGAGAAAGTAATTGGAGGCAGTGATGGATAAAATGTGGGGACAAGGTTTAACTTTTGACGATGTTCTGTTGGTTCCGGATTACTCGGAAGTTTTGCCCGAGGATACCGATCTTACCACCAGGCTTACCCCGGAAATCAAATTGAATATTCCCTTGCTTAGCTCTGCCATGGACACTGTTACCGAGTCTGAAATGGCTATCTCCATGGCCAGGAGCGGAGGAATAGGGGTGGTACACAAAAATATGAGCTTAGAAGCTCAGCAGCACGAGGTGGAAAGGGTTAAGAAGTCCGAGAGCGGGATGATAGTGGACCCGGTTACAGTCAGTCCCGGGGATGATGTGGACAAAGTGCTGAAGCTGATGGCCAAATACCGTATCTCCGGTTTGCCTGTGGAAGAGGAGGGGCGACTGGTGGGTATTGTTACCAACCGGGACGTTCGTTTTGTCAGCGATTTGAATACCAAGGTTTCTCAGGTGATGACCGGGGAAAACCTGATCACAGTGCCGGTGGGCACCACCTTGAGCGATGCCAAGGAGATCCTGCAAAGAAGCAAGATTGAAAAACTTCTGGTGGTTAAAGATAAAGACAAGCTGCAAGGGCTTATAACCATCAAGGATATTGAAAAGCTAAAAAAATATCCCAATGCTTGCAAGGACGATCTAGGTAGGCTCCGGGTGGCTGCAGCCGTGGGCGTGGGCGAGGATCAACTGGCCCGGGTGGAAGCCCTGCTCAAGGTGGGTGCGGATTTTATAGTACTGGATTCCGCCCATGGACATTCCAAGAATATTATCCAAGGGATACGAGATATCAAGACCGCTTTTCCGGATTGCCAATTGGGTGCAGGTAATGTAGCCACCTACGAAGGGGCCAAGGCTTTGGTGGATGCCGGAGCGGATACGGTTAAGGTGGGGATCGGTCCGGGTTCCATTTGTACCACCCGAGTCGTGGCCGGAGTGGGGGTGCCCCAGGTTTCAGCAATCATGGAGTCGGTAAAAGCCTGCAGAAAAAAGGATAGGTGTATTATCGCGGATGGAGGAGTCAAGTATTCCGGGGACGTGATCAAGGCCCTTGTGGCTGGAGCGCACACGGTGATGATGGGCAGTATGTTGGCCGGAACCGAGGAAAGTCCCGGGGAAACCATTCTGTACCAGGGCCGGACCTACAAGATATACCGGGGCATGGGATCCATAGATGCCATGAAAGAGGGAAGCAGTGAGAGATACTTTCAGGATAAGAGCAGCAGCAAACTGGTCCCGGAAGGTATTGTGGGCCGCGTGCCTTATAAGGGCCCGGCAGGCGACACTTTGCATCAACTTATGGGCGGGGTGCAGTCCGGGATGGGGTATTTGGGCTGTGCCAGTATTCAGGATCTACAGCAAAAAGGGCGTTTCTTAACCATGACCCCGGCAGGATACCGGGAGAGCCACGTCCATGACGTGATCATTACCAAGGAAGCCCCTAATTACCGGGTGGAAAATTAATGTTTTTGCGAACTTTAAACGAAAATTAATGCTGGTTCTTTAAATAGAGGCCCTTATAGCAATAAATCCTTATTCAGGACCGAGGACCTTTTCTGCAATAAATTTGGTTGTAATTGTAAATAATTACCGGATATTTAGAGCAATGCAGATGCCCGAAAAAGTTATGGCTAGAGAATTTTTGACTGGCAAGGTGGGATGAAATGCGTGTTCAAAACAAGGTCGTGGTTTTGGATTTCGGGTCTCAGTATACCCAGCTTATCGCTAGGAGAGTGCGCGAATGCGGCATATATTCCGAAATCCATCCCTACAACATTTCCCTTGAGGACTTAAAATCCTTGCAGCCCACGGCCCTGATCCTGTCCGGTGGGCCGGCTAGTGTTAGTTCCCCGGAGTCCCCAGGAATAGATGCACGGGTTTTTGAGTTGGGGTTGCCAATACTGGGGATTTGCTACGGAATGCAGCTTATAGCCCATGTTTTCGGGGGCATGGTGGAGCCTGCCATGAGCAGGGAGTACGGTCGGGCCAGTCTGCATTTTTCCCGAACTTCCCCCTTATGGGAAGGTGTCCAGGAAAAGGAGGAAGGCCTGACTGTATGGATGTCCCACGGGGATACGGTTCTTGCCCCTCCCCAGGATTTCCAGGTGCTGGCCAAAACCTGGAACGTGGACATAGCTGCCATGGGGGATCCGGATAAAAGGATTTATGCCCTGCAGTTTCATCCGGAAGTGGCCCATACCGAGGAAGGCCTAAGGATCCTGCAGAATTTCCTGTTCCAGGTGGCGGAATTGACCCCGGACTGGTCCATGTCCTCGTTCATTCAGGATAGTGTTCAAAATATCCGGGATATGATCCCAGAAGACGAGCAGGTGGTATGTGGGCTTAGCGGGGGCATAGATTCCACTGTGGTAGCAGTGCTTCTGCACAAAGCCCTGGGTAAGAGGCTACACTGCATCCTGGTGGATAACGGGGTGCTAAGGCACAACGAAGGCAGGGAAGTGGTAGATAGCCTGACTAAGCATTTTGATCTTAACCTTAAGTATGTCCAGGCCCAGGATCTTTTTCTTTCCCGTTTGACAGGGGTCCAGGATCCCGAGGAGAAAAGGAGGATAATCGGACATACCTTTATCGAGGTCTTCGAAAAGGAGGCCAAAGAGATTCCTGGAGTAAGATGGCTGGGGCAGGGTACCTTGTATCCGGATGTAATAGAAAGCGTTTCCTTTAAAGGCCCTTCCGCAGTGATCAAAAGCCATCATAACGTGGGTGGTCTGCCTGAAAAAATGGACCTGCAACTGGTAGAACCCCTGCGGGAGCTTTTCAAGGACGAGGTGCGCAAAGTGGCTATAGAGCTGGGCATTCCGGATACCATTGTCTGGCGTCACCCTTTTCCGGGGCCGGGCTTGGCTATCAGGGTTGTGGGCACCATTACTCCGGAAAGATTGGAGATCCTGCGTCAGGCGGACCGCATCGTCCAAAACGAGTTGACCGCAGCGGATTGGTATACCAAGGTGTGGCAGGGATTTGCAGTGCTTTTGCCCTTAAAGACCGTGGGGGTAATGGGTGATGAACGTACCTACGAGCACGTGGTAGCATTGCGCATTGTGGACAGCGTGGACGCCATGACCGCGGATTGGAGCAGGTTGCCCCCCGAGGTGCAGGCCAGGATTTCCAACCGGATCATTAACGAAGTTCAAGGAGTGAATCGGGTGGTCTTTGATATTTCCTCGAAGCCTCCCAGCACAATTGAATGGGAATAGTCCCATGAGGTAAAAGACCATGTTTGGAATAGGTACGACTGAGATACTCGTTATTTTGGTGGTGGCCCTTTTGGTTTTGGGTCCCAAGAAGCTTCCAGAGATTGCCAAGTCCTTGGGCAAGACCCTGGCCGAGTTCAAGCGGGTGAGCACTGATGTCAAGCGCACCATGGATATGGAGGTGGAGGAAGAGGAGCGCAAAAGCCGCAAAACCGGGGTGAGGAAAAAAGGGGTGCAAGGCTCGAGTTCTGAAAAACAGCAGCATGAACAAGAGCACCAGGACCAGCAGGCAACTACTGAAGAGTCAAGCCAAACCCAGGCAAGTGAAGAACAATACCGGCCCCAGGAATCCGCAGAACAATCCCAGACACCGCCTTCTGAACAGGCAGAAGATATTTCCTCCCAAGAACCTGAGCAAAAGGGTGAACACCGATCATGACCACGGACAAAAATGAGGAAACCGCTCAGGAGGAAGAAATCTCCCCTGAAGAAGAGGGGATGTCTTTTACCGAACATCTTGAAGAGCTGCGCTACCGGCTATTCAGGATAGTGATAGCAGCATTTGTAGGTTTTTTGATCTGCTATTTCTTCAAGGAGAGATTGTTCCAAATCCTGATGGAGCCTTTGGTAGGGGTGCTGCCCGAAGCCAGCTCCATGATTTTCACTGGACTACCCGAGGCCTTTTTCACCTATCTCAAGGTGTCCTTGGTGGCTGGCATATTTCTAGCCAGTCCCTACATATTCTACCAGATCTGGCGTTTTGTGAGCCCGGGTATGTACGACACCGAGAAGAAGTTCATCATACCTATAGCAGCCCTTTCTGCCATATTTTTCGTGGGCGGGGCTCTGTTCGGATATTTCGTAGTTTTCCCCATAGGGTTCCAGTTCTTTGTGGGTTTTGCCACGGATATGATTCAGCCCATGCCCTCCCTGCGCGAATATTTCAGTTTGGCTGTCAAGCTCCTTTTTGCTTTCGGTATCGCTTTCGAGTTGCCCTTGTTCATATTTTTTCTGGCTCGTCTGGGCATAGTTAATTCCAAGATGTTGCGCAAACAGCGCAAATACGCTGTTCTGATCATGTTCATAGGAGGTGCGTTTCTCACGCCCCCGGATCTTATCAGCCAAGCCCTGCTTTCAGGCCCCTTGATCCTTTTATACGAGGTAAGTATATGGGTGGCTTATTTTCTGGGAAGGGAAAGAAAGGACAGGAAAGAAGGTTCCCAGGAAGATGAAGAGGAGGAGCAGGAATAAACCTTTGTTAGCGGTTATGGGTTATTACAGCTAAGAACCTTGTGTCCTTGCTTGTAATGTCGCAACTGAGCGGCTGCAAATTTATGAACCCGGGTTAAGGAATTTATTGGGCGTGGCAGGGAAGGTGATCAAGGTTCGTACTCCAAGAAGGCGAGAAGGATGCCTTAAAGTTTCGGAGAGATACCATGCGAAAGGCAAGTATAAAAAGGCAGACCAGTGAGACCGGTATAGAACTGGACCTGGTGCTGGATGCCGGAGAAGAACAGACAAGCAGGATTCAAACGGGTTTAGGTATGCTGGATCACATGCTTGGCCTATGGTCGCATTGGTCCGGAACCAGCCTAGTGGTTAACTGCCAGGGGGATTTACAGGTGGATGCCCATCACAGCGTGGAGGATGTCGGGATATGTCTGGGCCAGGCCTTGGAAAAGGCCCTGGGTGACAAAAAAGGCATAAACAGGGTGGGCTGGGCCAAGGTTCCTCTGGATGAGGCTTTGACTGAATGCGTGGTGGATCTGTCGGGCCGGCCCTATTTCGTCTACTCCGGGGATTACCTTTTGCCCAGGGTCATCGTCCAGGAAGAAAAGGATATTTGGAGGGAGTTCTTTAAATCCCTGGCTTTTAATGCCAAGATGAATCTGCACCTTACCTATGAACACGGGCAAAACGGTCATCATTTGCTGGAATCCGGGTTTAAGTCCCTGGGCCTGGCAATGCGCCAGGCAATGTTCGTAGGAAGGGCAGATTTGTTAAGCACCAAGGGGGCACTGGATTGAAATCCGTTGCAGGTATAGTTTTTTTGGGAATTGTGCTTGCAGTTCTTACGTGTTGTGCCCCCAAGGAAGAACGTCCCTGGTCCCCGCCCGAGGACGCAGTGTTGGCAGTGGCCGGTTTCTCCCAGCCTCAGCATAGTAAAGAATTTATAGACCATGTGGGAGTGGATAGAAAAAAGATAGAGCCGGATATCCTGAAACAGTTGGACAGTGACTTGAGGGATTTAATCCGGCAGAGCGAGCAGGAGATAATAGGCCCGGAAATAGTGGCCCAGTGTGAGAAGTCGTTTGAGGATATTGGCTCTTACCAATCTGCCTTGGATTATTGGGTGCAGGTGGGTGAATGTGTTTCTGCGGATTTTATCCTGATACCGTTTGTTTTTAAGTGGGAGGAAAGATTGGGAGGTTCCTGGGGGGTACAGGAGCCTGCGGCTGTTACCCTGGAGCTGAACCTGATAGATGTGCAAAAGCAAAGGCATGAAAGTTTTTTATTTGACAAGCGCCAGTACTCTTTGCTGGAAGATCTTACTCAGGCAGGCAGTTTTTTCAGGCGGGGCGGCAAATGGATATCCGCCCGGGAGCTGGCTCAAGAGGGTTTGGAAAGAGGTGTAAGGGGGTTGGGATTATGATTCTGTTTCCGGCAATAGATATCAAGAACGGGGAATGTGTTAGATTAAGACAGGGTCTGGAACAAGACGTTACAGTCTTTTCCAGGGATCCGGTAGCCATGGCAGAGCACTGGGCAAGGCTGGGTGCCAAGTGGCTGCATGTGGTGGATTTGGATGGGGCTTTTTCTGGGGAGCCGGTGAATTATCACCTCATAGCCAATATTTGTGAGCGAATAAATATCCCGGTGCAGCTGGGAGGCGGTATCAGGGACTTGGAAACCGCTGCCAATTATTTCCGGGCCGGGGTTCAAAGATTGATTGTCGGGACCATGGCCTTGGAGGATCAGGATACCTTCCGGCAGCTTTGCAGTGAATTTTCGGGCAAGATAGGAGTTTCTCTGGATGCCAGGGACGGGAAGCTGAAGTCCAGGGGGTGGGTGGCTGACACCGGCCAAGAGGTGGATCAGGTTATCCCGGAACTGGAGAAGATGGGGGCTGCTTTTTTCGTATATACGGACATTTCCCGGGACGGTATGCAGGCCGGAGTTAATGTACCGGCCCTGGAACATGTGCTAGAGATTACGGATAAGCCGGTCATTGCCGCGGGGGGCATTTCCACCCTGGAAGATATCCAGGAGATTTTCCCTTTGATCAGGAAAGGACTGCATGGTGCCATCACCGGCCGGGCCATATACAGCGGAAGCCTGGATTTCAGATCTGCTCTGAGATGGGTGGAGGAAAAAGGGTGGTAACTATTCACCAAATCTTTTTGCGTGCCGCGTTTGGGGCGTGTGAGCCTCCCGGCAAAAGCACGCAAAAAAATCCGGTGAATAGTTTGAGGAAAAACATGGTCAATAGTTGCAATCCCAGAATCCCAGAATCCCTGAATCCCTAAATCCCTAAATCCCAGAATCCCTATTTTTTGGCCAGTCTGTCCTGCAGCCCCTTTATCAGTACCGGCCAGGCGATGGTGGCGTCTGCATATATTTCCGCGTACTTTCCTCCCTTTTCCCGCGGTACGAATTTACCCCAGGAGATTCCCTCCTGATAGGTGCATCCGGATAGCCCGCCCCAATGCTCGGGTTCAGGGCAAATGCGTACCCCGTATTGGAATCTCTGTACGGGCAGATCCACATTACCCAGGCGCTGATTCAATATTTCCAGAAAAGGCCCTATCTGTTGGGCCCAATTCCTGGGTACTCCCCCGCCAATGGTAAATATCCCTAGTTTTTTGCTGCCCGCAATGTTTCGGGCGTAGCTGAGCAGGTCCAGAAAGGGATTGAAAGGGCAGGGTAGCTGGGACTGGGTATTAAGATCCGGGCCCTGCTCTTGCTTGCGCAGGATGTGCGTGGCTATGTCCAGGGCCAGCTCGGAGTCTGTGAAGGCAGGGATGTATACCGGGACATTCCTTTGATAGGCGCTTTTTAGGATGCCTGTGCCAGGGATGTTGTCAGCCAGGTATTTCCCGATTTTGCTGCAGATGATCTCTGAGCTTAGAACCTCGTTTTCGTCAATGTTTTCCATGACCTGGTGGATGATCTCCTCGGCCCGAAGGAAGTTCAGCTCCGGCTCCAAGGTATCGTATACCCGGTTGTAGCCCTGCCTGAATAGTTCTTCATCCTGCATGCGGTGTTTTTCGTACTTGTAGTGCTGTAGCCCTATGGATTCCACAAAACCGTGGGCCATGAGAGCACCGGTGGAAATCACCACGTTCAGCCAGCCTTTGTCTATCATCCTGCTCAAAAGCTTGCCCATCTTAGCCACGGTCATGGCTCCGGAAAAGGTGCCCACCACCGAGCAGTCCGGATCATTAACCATCTCCTCCATTATGTTTAAGGCTTCTCCCAGGCTGCGACCGCTGAAAGAGGTTTTTTCCATGGCCTGTAGTAATTGATCAAAATCCTGGATTTCATCCGGGTCCAGGGCCTGGAGGGGTTTAAGATCCAGTTCTTCCGGATTCTTAAAGAGATTTATGTTGCGGACATCCTTTTGTGTCATGTTTTCCCCGGAAGTTTGCTATGTGTTTCGAAAATAGTTCATAAGTACTTTAAGAATGCACTTAACTCCTACGGATTCGGACAAAACACTTCCTGGTTGAGGAGCCACCTCGCAAAGATCCATGCCCACCAGGCGTGGTCCGGGCCAGAGGTTTTTCCAGAAGTTTCCGAGCCAGTTATAGTCCAGACCTCCAGGTTCCGGGGTTCCGGTACCCGGCATGATGGACGGGTCCAGCCCATCCGCGTCAAAGGTGATATAAACAGGGCCCTGCCCGATAAATTCCCGCACTAGCTTGGCAGCCTGCTCAGGTCCGGGCAGATCCCAGGGGTGCAGGGCTTTTACGCGCTCGGGGTTGTTTTGGATCCATTGGCTTTCATCTCGGTCCATGCTCCGGACGCCCAGGGAAACAAACCGTATTCCCAGGTCCCTGACCCTGGACATAATACAGGCGTGGGAATAGGGACTGCCCTGAAAACTGGGCCTTAAATCCGCGTGGGCATCAACCTGCAAAACGGTGAGCTCCGGGTGCATACGGGCATAAAAGCGGATCAAGGGCAAAGCCACAGAGTGTTCTCCGCCCAAGGTCAAAATGAAATCCCGCCCGGGATCGAAGTCTGTCAAGGTGTTTTCCATGTCCCGGTACAGGTGTTCAGGTCCGGCCACATTGGGTCTCTGGAAAGGCTGGGTCTGAAAACGGCACAACTCGCTAATGTCCACGCCTAGTTCCGGGTCAAAGGTCTCGATCTCGTAGCTTGCTCGCAGCAGGGCTGCAGGGGCTTCTTTCGTGCCCGCTGCAAAGCTGACTGTTCCCTGATAGGGCACTGGCCAGACATAAACCAGATTGGGCCCAGCGGGTTCTTCCAGATCCAGGAACTCGTTATACATGTGTTTCCCTTTTAAGGCATAAAAACTGCCACGGATATAGTGGATGTCCACAAGCCTGCGACACCAGTGGTCACACAGGGAGCGGACGCAGAGTCCACGATCTGTCCGCTCATCATGTAGATCTGCCTTCTTTCATCGTAGTCTTTTTCCGGATCGAAATCTATGCCCAGGGTGGTAGCCAGCATGGTAGAGGCCAGATCCTCAGCAAAGTCCCCGATTTCGGTTTCATCGGCGCCAAAGGCGGTATGTTCAGAAATATAACCATACTGGCTTTCATCAGCAGGGAAAGCCATGCCCACGGCAGATCCCACCAACCTTCCCTTTTCATTGGTGGAGTTCCTGGCCATGACGCAAAAGGTCAATTGTCCCGGGAGTAGCTCTTGGATGCCTTCGTCCACAGATATCATTCTGCAATACGGAGGGAAAATGCTGGAAACATAAACCAGGTTTTGCTTTTCTATGCCAGCATCGCGCAAGGCCAATTCAAAGGCCTGCAGCTTGTTTTTGTGTCTGCCGATGCCGCGGGTAAAAAAGGCACGGCTGGGAACAAAGGTTTTGTTGAGCATGGCAATTCCTCCGCAATAGATTTTATAACTTGTCCCTTAAACAAAAGACAAACGATAAACAAAATACTACAGCCCAAAATAAAACTGGTGTCAAGAAAAATTGAAACCTTTTCTCAGGTTCCTGGGGAGGTTAATGGGCTGCTTTTTTGAAACACGGTTAATAGTTGCCTTTTGTCGCTTTAATAAGTGTCCTTGCACTCGGGTGAAAATAGGAATGATGTTGTAACTATTCACCAAATCTTTTTGCGTGCCGTGCCTCCCGGCCCGCGCTTTTCTAGGCTCGACTTACGGGGGCATTCCTGCCCCCACCGGACTCTTGGCTCTGTGCATCTTCACAAGTTTGGTGCAAATATCACGGCTTTTGCTTCTGTCTCATTCCGCGTTTTTAATGCGGTCCGGTTTCCCCCATAAGCCTCGCCAAGAAAACCGGTGAGCCTTCCGGCGAATGCACGCAAAAAGATCCGGTGAATATTTTGGTGAATAGTTGCATGATGTTTTAAATTAACTGAACAATCGGTACTTACTAAAGAAGCCCGCTCCCAGAGTCGGAAGAGGTGCTGAAAGCATGCGAGAAAAATGGATTCCCTGGACTACTGGATGATAAGGGACACTATTTTATTATATTATCATGATGATCTTTTGTTGCGCAAGAGAGGTTGGGTGATCCCGAATTCTTCCAGGTCCTGCTTGATGTCATCCAGCTGGGTAGGCGTGGTTTCTACTTCGATTAAAACCCGGTACCAGGGCTTCTCCTGAGTAAAGGCCTTGGTAATGGAAGCGGAAAAACCTTCCTGATACAGCTTGGATTGGAGGTTGTTTGCCTTTTCCATGTCCTTGAACGAGCCTACCTGATAGGTATAAACAAATGTTTCCGGGGCAGGTTCGTGGGAGTCCGGCAAAGCCGCGGTTTCAACCGTGTCTTGTTCCTGGGGTGCATGCGCTGCTGGTTCTTTTTCTTCACTAGGCTCGCGCTGGGCTGGGGTTGAGCGCAGCCGGTCATAAAAATCCAACTCTTCAGGAGCCAGGACCCGTGAGGATCTATCCTGCTTTTCCTCTTCCTGGGGGGTAAGACTGGTCACTTTGGGCACCACGTCTTCTGGATGGTACCCCCGGCCTACCAAAACCCCTAGGATAAAGGCCCAGACCAGGGCAAGCAGGACGATTCCGCCCAAAGAAAGGGTTTTGCCCGGGGTGAGCTCCAGGCTTAGCCGGGACCCCTTTTTTCCCCCGGTGTTTTTCTTCTTGTTACGCGCGTTCTTGGAGGACATGTTTACATTTTTTCCGGAGCATGTACCCCTAATAGTTTTAGGCCGTTCTTAAGTACCAAGGACACAGTACGTAAAAGAAGCAGCCTGGCCTGGACCAAATCAAAGCTTTCTGCACCCAGAACGGAATGTTCTGTGTAATACCGGTGTAATAGACTAGCCAGATCCTTTAAGTAGAAACTTATGAGATGAGGACTCAGGTTCTTGGCAGCCGCTTGAACCACATCCGGAAAGTTTTCCAGTTGTTTGAGCAAATCCAGGTCCTCATGAGTACTCAAGAAAGTTAAAAGCTGTTCCAGGGGTTTGTCAATTTCCAGGTTCTTTTCCCCGGCTTTGGCGAATACGGAGCAAATTCTGGCATGGGCGTACTGGACGTAAAAGACCGGGTTATCCATGCTCTTTTTCTTGACTTCCTCCAGGTCAAAATCCAGGTGACTGTCGCTTTTACGGCTAAGAAATATGAATCTGCAGGCATCCACGCCCACTTCCTCCAGGACCTCCCTGAGAGTGACGAATTCTCCGGCGCGAGTGGACATGCTCACCTGGCAGCCACCCCGTAGGAGATTAACCAATTGGACCAAAATCATCTGGAGCGAGCCTTCAGTGGCGCCCAATGCCTGCACAGCAGCCTTCATGCGAGGGGCATAGCCGTGATGGTCAGCCCCCCAGATGTTAACTAGCGTTTCGAATCCCCGCTGGTACTTGTTTTGATGGTAGCAGATATCAGAGGCGAAATAGGTCCAGGATCCATCGGATTTTTGCAGGACCCGGTCCTTGTCGTCCCCGAAGGCGGTGGACCTGAACCACAGGGCGCTGTCCTGGGTATAGGCGAGATCCTGTTTTTGCAGCCAGTCCAACGTGTCTTGAATCTCGCTGCTCTCCAGGAGTCTACGTTCTGAAAACCAACTCTGGTGTTCAATACCGAAGGCTGCCAGATCTTCCCGGATGCCTTCCAATATAATCTGGACCGCCTTGTCCCGGCAAATGGAAACCGCCCTTTCCCATGGCTCGTCCAGAAGAGCGCATGCATGGTTCTCCCAAAGGTCTCTGGCTATATCCTCCAGGTAGTCCCCCTGGTAATGGTTGGGGGCCAAGGAAACCTCGATTCCGCACCACCTTTGATACCGGATCCAGACGGATTCACCCAGTGTTTGCATTTGTTGACCGGCATCGTTTACGTAGTATTCGGTCTGAACGTCAAAGCCAGCGAAACGCATGATCCTGGCCAGGGAATCCCCCAAAGCCGCGCCCCTGCCGTGGCCTATATGCAGGGGGCCGGTGGGATTGGCTGAAACATATTCAATAAGCACGCGGCGGTTTTGACCCAGATGGGAAGCACCGAAACTTTCCAGCTCCTTGTTGATTGTTAAGATGATTTGTTGCCAAAAGGCATTCTTGAAAAAAAAGTTCAAGAATCCTGGACCGGCAACCTCGATACTTTCCAGCTGATCTGACCGATTCTCCAGGACAGTCTTGATCCTAGAGGCTAGCTCCCGGGGCTGCTGCCCGGCCTGCTTGGCCAGGAGCATGGCTACGTTGCAGGCCAGGTCCCCGAAGTGTTTCTCCCTGGGAGGCTCCACTACGGCTTTGTCAGGCCAACTTAGCCCTAGTTCAGATAAGGCGTCCTTTATCCGGAGTTCCAGGTATTCTTTTGCGTACATATT